>JAPKXT010000224.1 GCA_026394695.1 Methanoregula sp. | reverse complement strand
GGCAGCAATCTGCAGGAACATGAAAAAGACGGATCTGAATAAAGTCCGGGACGCGTTACAGACACTCCATCCACAGATCACTGTACCGGAAGAGATTGCAGCACGAGCCCGTGGCGCCATTGAGCGGATGCTGGCACTCTGATACCTCATTGAAACAACCAGGAGTTTTGACCATGACTGACAGTGAACTCATAGAGATGTTCGGAAAGATGGGGGTCGCACTCGACCAGATCGAACACTGCCGGGAATTTGCAGAGATCATTCCGGAAGTGAGATCGAACCTCGTCTTTGCCCGGGAAGGTGCAAAGACCCGCGAGGATGTACTTGCAATCGATGGCAGGATCACAGTCGTCAGCGGCATGCCCCATGCTGCGGGAAAACCAAGGTTTGGTGCGTCCAGCCACATGGCACGGCTGATCATCGAGTACCGGAAGTACGATCCATCGGTACGGGCAGGGATCGATTTTGCCAACACGCCGGACCTGACGCGGTGGCTTGAGCGGTACTGCACGAAGAACGGGTGGGCATTCAGCGTCATCGACCGGAGAAACGAGCCGAAAGGGATCAAAGAGACAGAAGGTGCATCCATGCCATGGAAGGTGAAGGAAGCCATGCGGGCAGCGGGAGGCAAGCCCCCGAAGATCTTCTACGAGACCGGTGCTGTAGGAAAAGAACCGGTCTCGGTCCTCGTAGGCCGGGACCCGCTTGAAATTGTCGGACAAATCTGCACTATCGCTAAATTATACCATGACCGCAGCTAAACCAAAAATCGGAAAGATTGATCGCGAACTGTTCTCGGAATTCATTCTCCACCGCCTCGGGAAAACCGACCCGTCGGTTATTGTCCCTCCTATGACAGGGATCGATGCAGGTGTCGTGGATATCGGCAACGGGAACGTACTGATCATTGCCGAAGACCCGATCTTTGCCGTCCCGAAACAGCCGCTCGATATGTTTGGCTGGTATACCGTCCATATCGGGGCAAGCGATGTGGCAGTCATGGGTGTCAGGCCGCAGTACATGACCTATTCACTCCTCCTTCCCCCGGAGACCAGCGACCAGGATTTCCGGACCATCGTGGATTCGATCCACAGAACTGCCGTTGAGCTGGGGATCGCCATTGTCGGGGGACATACGGGTTACTACCCCGGCTTTGCAGCCCCGACCATCGGGGGAATTACGGTCTTTGCCATTGCGGAGAAGGACAAGTATGTCACGCCCGCGGGAGCACGGCCGGGCAATGACGTGATACTGACCAAGGGGCCGGCCATAGAAACTGCCGGCATCCTCTCCGTACTGCGCGAAGCGGATTTGCAGAAGAAATACCCGGAAGGGCTAATCCGGGATGCACAGGCACTCTGCCGGCAAATGACCGTGGTTGAAGATGCACTCACGGCAATGGCGGCCGGGGGAGTCACCGCGATGCATGATGCAACCGAGGGCGGGGTGATCGGAGGTCTCTTCGAGGTTGCCGATGCGAGCGGGGTCGGGATGGTTATCGACGAGTCCCGTTTTGTATATCCGGATGAAGTGCGGATGGTGTGCGAGACGTTTGGTATCGATCCCGTAGCCGCAATCGCCGAGGGGTCGCTCCTTATTACGGCTGACCCGGCCAGTTCAGAAAAGATTATCGGAGCACTTGCACAGGCCGGTATCCGCTCGTCGGTGATCGGAACCGTGACTGCTGATCCGTCCACACGGACCCTGAAGCGGCGGGACGGTACGACCGCCCCCCTCGCGATACCCGCACAGGATCCGTTCTGGCCGGTCTTTTTTGAAAGCGTGGTGTAATCCCTCCGGCAGAACCTACTTTTTTCGTGCCATGATTTTATTGTACATTTCCTCGCCAACACATTCCTTTGCGTGTCTGCACCACTGGATGCAGGATTCGACGTCATTGTAAACAACAAAGCCGCAGGAGCCGCATTTCACGGAGATATCATTTGAGAATAGTTCCACTTCCTCACCGCATTGCGGACACTTCCTTATCGACAGGGTGGGTGTTTTAAGGTTCGCAGCTCCCGGGCATTGGTCAAGCATAATCTTCCTCATCAAAAGGTCAGAACGCGGTCAGGTGAATCCATGGGCCGGATAACACGTTCATCATCAGCAACCGGCGTATTGACAAGCGGGGAGACAGGATACATCGACAGGTATTCTGCCGGAAACGGTGTAAGGATTTCTTTGAGATACCCTGCACTTAGGGGGGTTTTTGAAAGCCAGCGATCTTCGTTTTCTCCTGATAGAATTGCCGGCATACGGTTGTGGATTTTTGCCACAAGATTATTGGGTTCGACTGTGATGATGGTATAGGTCAGGAGAGGCTTTCCCTCTGGATCATTCCATTGATCATAGAGCCCGGCAAATGCAAAGAGCGGGCTTTCCGGCTGGTGAATGTAAAACGGGATCTTTTTTGTGCCCTCTTTTTTCCATTCAAAAAACCCAGATGCCGGGACAAGACAACGCCGGTTTTTCAAAAGCCCGGCAAAAGAAGGTTTTTCTGTAAGGGTCTCAGCACGGGCATTGATTGGTCGTTTTGCACTTCGAAGATCCCGAGTCCAGTGGGGGACCAGTCCCCATTTCATCACGGCAAGTTTATTTTTATCATCATTGATAATAACCGGCATCTCGTTTCCGGGGGCGATGTTGAACCGGGAACGTGCACCGATCATCGGGTTGAACACCCGGAACCGGTTACCGAGATCATCGATAAAGACGAGGGAATAGCGGCCGCACATACAGTTTGATCATTTCGGATGTTCGCTGAACCGGTATATCATCCTGCCGCAGGGCAGATGAAAATGATACAGATGGGAAAAACAGGTATCATACAAAGATGTAATATTGTCTATCACCAAGTAACCGGCAAGCAATGACGGAAAAACAGCTCATATCAACGATAAAATACGTCAGTAGTACAAAGCCGGCATTTTTTCTCTCGGAGATAATCCCCTACCTTGATGAGCCTTTATCGTTGAACACGTTATTCACCATCATTTCACCAAAACTTCCGGGTCTTGGGCTTATGGCAAAAGAAGTGAAGGGGGATTTTAAGATTTCCCGGATCCCACCGGCACTTCCTTTACTGCTGAACAAAGAAGAGCGTGAACGGCAGGAGGCATTTTTTACCGCAGGCGTTATCCCTCTAACCCTCGCGCAGAGTATCGAGAAGTACATAACAAAAAAAGTAGGGAAGGACTGGAATGATCCGGTCATCATCGAACGGCTCCGCCGGGCTATTGTCGCCCAGAAAGACGATTACTGGAAACCTGCGCATAAACGGTCCCTTCAGTACACGAAAGGCTATAGTGTGCTTGGTTATCTTGCCTACCACTTCCCGGTCTATTTTATGCAGACCGGGTACCTGCTCATGATGCTGACACGCGACGGGCTGCTGAAAAAAAACATGACGATCCTTGATGTCGGGACCGGGCCGGGTATTGTCCCGCTTGCCATAGCTGATTTCTATTCGCGGCTCGATGATGCAGAGGCCACCATCTATTCCCTTGAACGATCTGAAGAGCATATTGAGGCATTTACCTTTTTACGTGACGCACTTTTTGGTACGGGTGGGCGGGTAACAATCAAGCCTCCGGTAAAGACTGATATCAGGTCGATCGAGACCACTGCACTACCGGAAAAAATTGACCTGGTAATCTTTTCAAACGTTCTCAATGAACTCCCGGATGCCACCATGGAACTCCGGGCTGACATTGTCCATCTGCTCTCAGAGCGGCTCGCTCCCGATGGTTCGATCCTGATTGTCGAACCTGCGGATGAGGAGAATGCGACCCGGATGCGATCACTCACCGTTGCATTGCAAAAAAAAGGGCTTTCCATCTACGGGCCGTGTTCGTTCATCTGGGGTTCGACATGCACTGCCCCCCGCTGCTGGAGTTTTGAAACTGCACCCGCAATCAGGATTACCCGGCTGATGGAGACTCTTGCCCACTGTGAAGACTCGTACCGGTATGTGAATACTGACATCAAGTACAGTTATGCAGTACTGCGCAAGGATGGAATGCGAAAAGAGAATTTCCGCATGCCCGAAGGATCGAAATTCCTGCGGTTATCAAAACTGCACCTGCACCTCGGAAAACGGATCAATGTTGCCGGATTAAAGATGTCCGGTGAACTCGGTGATGCACGGTCTCACGTGTTCAAACTCTGCGACGGGACGGCAAAAACACCGGTGTATGCGGTGCTGCCTTCCTATCATATCACACCGGAAAATGATGCGATTACTTCAGCACCGTATGGATCCTTGCTTGAACTACGGAATGTACTGGTGAGGTATAACAAGGCGCATGACGCGTATAACCTGCTGGTGAGCAGGAATACAGGGATACACACAGCCGGGGCTGCTGACGAATAATATTTTACCGTATACGGATGGATTTTTTTTAAAATGGTTCACAACAGTAAAGAAAATCCATCCGCTAACGTTATTTACTGGCTGTCAAGGGGGATTGAACCCGCACATCAACCAAGGCATTTGCCAAAGATACCATAATTCTCGTGTAAGAGTGGGGATTTTTTTGGTAACCTGAATTGGTTTTTATAGTTCAGAGAGAGAGTTGAATATGATCCCATGGACAACCTTAACCTGAACAGCGATGAAGTGATAATTCATAAGACGCAGGCTATTATTATCAATGGCGTAAGGCACGAAGCAGTTCTTACCGGCCGGCGCTTCATCCTTGTTGAAAGTGAAACGGGCAGCATCCATGAAGATATCCTGTTGGCAGAAATTGAGACGGCAATATCGGGTGTAAATAAAATACGGGAACCAGTCCTGACGCTCATTAGTACTTCACCCGCTGGAGAAAAACGAATAACAGAACTCGTCTTTATCCGTCTGGCCGGTAATCAGAATCTTGTTGAACTCGAGAAATGCATTGCAATCCTCAAAGAACACCATATCCCCGTAGAGGGAAAAAGCCCGTTGGCCGGTGCATCTCTTTTAGGCAGGGGAGAGAGAACATCCACGGGGGAGTCGGCAGATGAAGAACGTCTCCTGCGCCCTGCAGTACCGGATTGGACAATTGCCGGTCCATCACATCCGGGCAGGCAGCCGCTCCCGGAAGAAAACTCACAAAAATCACCTATCTCCATAATTGCAGCAGTAGTTATCATCATTATCCTGTTTGTTGGCGGAACATTTGTTGTGGGACAAGTGATGCACGAAAAAAATGTTCCGGTTCACCAGAACGTGACAGGTACCGATATCACCAGTTCCGTAGTGTCCTCTTTGTCCCAGACGCCAGCACCCGAACCGCAGGGAACTTCCGACACAGATTCAATTTCCCACCCGGTTTCGGTTCCTACAAACGGGGTCTGGGTACAGGTATCCTACCCGGGAAACTTTTCCGGATTAATTGGGGCACAGGGCAAAAATATTGCGATTAACAGTTCCGGAAACCAGTTCTACAAGTTACCCGTCCAGAATACGATGATCGACGGTTCGATCGAAAAGATGGATGGGTCTGCAGAGAAGATTGAAGTCAGTATCTATAACGGGGGGACGCTGATCTCAAAGAGCGAATCACAGAAACCCGGGGGCGTGATCGACATCCATGTCATGGTGGGACCTGCAATCGGCAATAGTGCGGTGACAACCACTCAGCTGCCGGCAAGCCTGGTCTCCCCGTATGCATCCCTCCCCAAAGTCAGTATTCCCCCATCCGGAGTCTGGGTACGCGTATTTTCTACGGGGAATTTCATCGGATCCATTGGTGCGAATGGACAGTTCAGGAATGTTAACAGCACGGGTGACCAGTTTTACCATTTATCCATTTCGAGTGGGATGATCGACGGTTCAATCGAGAAGCAGGAAGGAACGGTAAATAACCTGATAATCGAGGTCTATAAAGATGGGGCGCTTGTCTCCCAAAGTTACACATCTACCCCGTTGGGTGTGGTGGATATCCATACGAGTGTGTAGACCGGTAAACTATTGTACATGAACAAACTCTCCGGGTTCAATCATGCCTTACCCTTTGCCTATTGAAACTGCCTCAAAAACATAGCTGATCTCAAATTCACTACACCCCGGATTCGGGCATTTTCCAGCCCCCGATTCCCATATTCGCCCAATTTGGGCTCTATTTGGGAGTAAATGACCCCTTGTTCGATCGAAAACTCTGGAGTGTTTGCCCTCACATAGGGTCCATAAGAATGTCTGACACCACCAAAATCCGGATAGTGTGAGTGTTGATCCCGATGCCTAATAGATGAGGTATTCCGGGCACAATACGGGCCCCGTTTGCCCATTTAGTGATCCTTTTATTGGGTTCCCATAGAAGGGGTGTCCACGCCCACTGAAGATAGCGTTTTAAACGGTTATTTTTCGAAAATACGAGATTTAATCGGGATTTGAGCCTGCTATTTAGCGGGCTCTGGTTGGTCACGTTTTTTGCCATCAATATTTGGTCATGGCAGGGTGCTAAAGGCTGTTAAAAGGCCCACTATTGCCCTCCTTTG
>JAPKXT010000060.1 GCA_026394695.1 Methanoregula sp. | reverse complement strand
CTCGCAAGGATGCTTATCGACCTGCGTCTTGTTGCCTGCGTCAATGTCGTTCCCGTGCGTTCATACTACCGGTGGAAGGATGAGTTCTGCGATGAAGAAGAAGACCTGCTCATCATAAAGACTGCAAAGGAAAAAGCAGGTGAAGTTATTGCGGCGATAAAAACAGATCACCCGTACGAGCTGCCGGAGATCATCGCACTTCCGGTTATTGACGGGCACCTCCCCTACCTCGAATGGGTTCACCAGGAGACCCAGGGATGAATCTTAAGCACCACCGCAGTATCCGGGTAAAGAATGGGGAAGTAACAGAATTTGACGATACCATCGTAATTGAGGACCGCTTCCAGGTACTCTTCAATGACCGTCCGGTGACTGATATTGTTGCCAGCCGCGACCAGCTTTTGGAGCTCGGTGCCGGCTTTGCCATTACAGAAGGTCTTAGCCGGTGCGTGGACAAAGTGAAACTTGAAGGCGATCGTATCCTTGTATATGCCGATACCGGGTGTGATGTATCGCAATCGAAAAAAGAGCTTGGATCTTCGGGAGGACTGAGTATCCAAAAAGAACCCCGTGCTGTCTCATCGGATATCAAAATCACGCCGGAGGATGTTGTTTCCTGGACCCGGGAGATTGAGACGGAAGTGTGGCAAAAAACCGGTGCAGTCCATTGTTCAGTCCTCTTCTGTGAGGGGAAATGTGTGGTAAAAAGCAGCGATGTGGGCAGGCATAACACGGTGGATAAGGTGGTCGGGCATGCCATCCTGAACAGGATGGACCTCTCCAAGTGTGTGATTGGTTGTACGGGAAGACAGCCTGCCGGGATGGTAAAAAAATATGCACATGCAGGATTACCTATAGTAATCTCCCGCGCTGCGTCGACCGATAAGGGAATTGTGACGGCTGAGATCGCGGGAATCACTTTGATATGTTTTTCCCGCGGGGACCGTTTTACGATTTACACTCACCCGGAGCGAATACGTGGTACAGGCCTCTCCCCGTCTTTAAAAAGGTGATGATGCACAAGATTATTGCCTCTGGCTGAAATAATGGAATAATACAAAAATGGCAGGAACTGGTCAATTTGTCAGGTGAACCAACGAGTTCTTTGGGATCGGCGCTTCTCGTGCTCGGGTGCCCGCAGGTACCGGTGCAGACAAGTATCGCATTATACCTGATCAACCGGCTCAGAAAATCCGGCTTTGTACCGGTTGTTGCCGGTAACAAGGCGGCAAACACGCTTCTTGTTATCGCGGATCCTGACCGGCACTACCTTGGAGAAGTCATGGACCTCGATCGTGCGGTGACGATGATCACCGAAAAGAAACGGGACTTTGACCGCTGCTTTGTTTTTATCCATAACGATGCCGGCATCAGCTATGCAGCGACGATGGGTGCGATCTCGAAAGCAAAGATCTATACTCTTGTTTACGGGGAACATTACGAAGAGCTGGTAAAAAATATTGACTTCCCCTGCACAATAATTGCAGCAAAAGCCGTGCACAACCCCCTGCCCTTAAAAAAGGCAATCGATGAGGTGACACCATGGGTTGCGTAGAATCGATGAACTACGGAATACATTAAAAAGAATTTTACCGAGTATATCGATGTCCAGCCGGGTTTCAAGATCTTTGATATCCACACCATTGGGGTGCCACCCATTGCGATAGGGCTTGACCGGGACTTTATCATCTTCCCGTATACAAAACCCTGCCATGGCACATTTCTTCTCCGGGTTGAGGATACTGCTGAAGCTGCCCGTTTGCGTGCAATGAAAAAATAAGGCCGAACCGGCAGATTGTCATCAAATCTACCGGCTTGTGCAGGAGATACGATTACCTGACGTGAAGGAGGACACCCGGTACCATTGACCCCAAGCATTGATCGCCTGGCAGAACACAAAACGGCCCTCCTCTGGTAATAATGAATAGTACCGGGTTATTACCGCATCAGGAGACTTCTTTTGAATATCACAGGATATAGTATTTAGTAAAAGAGGGACGAATCACTAACTACTGACACGGGTTTTTTATGGCCGGCAAAGGAAAGATACTCCTGATGGATGATGAGCAGATGATCCTTGATGTGACACATGAAGTGCTGAAATTTCTAAAATATGATGTTATATCTGCCACGGACGGTCAGGTCGCAATCGATCTCTATAAAAAAGAAAAAATCACCGGAGTCCCTTTTGATATTGTCATCCTTGATCTATCAGTTCCGACAGGGATGGGGGGAAAAGAAACGATCGAAGAGCTCAGGAAATTTGATCCTGCTATAAAAGCAATAATATCCAGCGGGTACGCAAACGATCCTGTTGTACAGGATTTTTCCCGGTTCGGTTTTAGCGGAAGGCTCACCAAACCCTACAAAATTAATGACCTGAAAAATATTCTTGAACAGTTGATGAAAAAACAGTGAACTAACCTAGTGCGGTCATCGGAGCGTATCAGTCCTGTGACTGCCGTGTTTTTCAAGTGATTTTTCATTGCCTTTTTCGTGCAGCATTCCCTTTCCCCCGTCAGGGAATTTTATACCTGCGGTAACCATTCAGGCACAATCCTCCTGCTGATGGTTCCCGGGGTATCTGCAGGATTATCACGGGCATGCCGGATACGGGCGTTCACCGGTACAATCCGAGGTCTGATTGCGCGCAAGTTATTACCTCTC
>JAPKXT010000106.1 GCA_026394695.1 Methanoregula sp. | reverse complement strand
CCGTCGAGATACCCGATGATCTCTTCCACCCAGTCATCCCAGACGATCGGGACATCCGGCACTTTTCCGGCGATCTCTTTGCCTGCGTCGTCATCCCGTTCCCCCAGCATCTCCAGTACTACAGAACCGGGAGCAAATGCGGACGGGACGATTGTATCTTCATCACCATCCACGATCCCCAGCACGGGTATTCCGCGGTGAGAGCAGATATGCCCGCATACTCCTGTCGTATCATCCCCAATTGCAAGCACGCCGCAGCACTCTTCCGGTATCCTTGCATAGAGCTCATGGCCACAGTGATCGATCACCAGCACACGCCCGTGGCCGGTCACCCGGCCTTTCATCCGGGGAACTACTGACCTGATGGGCCCGCTTTTGCACCACGCTGTACTGATATCGAAATTCCTGTTCAGGGACAACTTCTCAAGACCATGCGGTTTTGGTTCCAGGCCGGAATGGGGTTGAATTGAGTATCCGGTACTCTGGAGGACGACAACTTCCGCAGTCGCCCGTCCGATGACAATTCCATTCACATACACCGCTTCTCCGGGAATACATCCCCGGATCTCACGCACATTTTCCTGCCGGTGAACGGTGCTTTTTAATGACTTTTTCCCATATCCCGTACGATCCGAAAGTATCCCGGCCAGTTCTTCGTTCCCGTTGTTCCAGCAGTAGACCGTCCTGCTCGAGCACTCGAGATGCACAAGCCCGGTATCTGAAAGACGGGATGCAACAATATTCCCAAATATCTCCCCGGTTTTTTCCGTCTTGCCCCGGTTTGCAAGAAACACCGGACCGTCCAGTCCGTGAATAACCCTGCCCGGGGGTTGTGCGTTGAATTCGACCGGCAGCCCCGACTCCTCTGCAGCAGTCCGTGCCATAACTCCGGCGACAATGACACGTTTGGGGGAGACTACATCCATAAGCCACGCTACATCTCCGCGGTCAAATAGTTCAGGACCGTGAACAACCATAACCACTGAATCCGGGAGTGTGTTCATGGATGAGCCCTTTTTATTACGGTTCTCATAACAACCGGCAGGGATTGGCATATCCTGTTAAAAAACTGCACCGGCCGGTCTATAATGTCGCAACCTGATTGCCTGTAGTCCTTACCACGCGATTTTCTGTTTCTGTAAACGAAACACGCCACCCCACATCATATCGTGCACCGCATTCCGGGCATATGAGAATCACCTGGTAGACATGCCGCGTGGATTTGACCGGGGAGTCTTTACCGGCATTCACCTTGAGAAACGAAGTGTGGAACCCGTACCCGTACCCGCATGAAGGGCATATCCGGAGTTCGTCTTCGATTTTGATGTTTTTTATTTCACTCATAACCGGCATGATACAATCAACATTGAAACATTACGTCCGGGTCACCGTATTAAGGTTACCGGTGTTTTACAACCGAAACGATAACCCCGGCGGCATTCTTGCTGCCATTGATCGATGCGTGGACAAGCCGGAAGGGCCTGGGGCAACAGGTCATTGTCTCGGCAATTTTTCTCTCAAGCACATCGGGTGTTATGTGTCGCCCATCGATTGATGTACCGGCTCCTATATCCACGATCTTTTTTGCATTATTCTGCTGTTCCGGGTGGTTCGGGTCCATGATGATCAACACTGGTTTTTCAAAGAGCAGGGCCTCGTGCAATGTGGTAAGTCCTCCATGCACAATCGCAATTTTTGCCTTTGCAAGGTGCTCGTAGAGATTCGGGACATAGCCATGGGATATGAAATTGTCTGAAGAATCCGGTAGTTCAGTCCCGGTGTAAAAGACGTCAAATAAGAGGTCTTTGCGCCGGTCGGAGATCGTCTTTAACATCAGGTACATCGGGAGTTTATACGGTTCGCCCCCAAAACTGGTGAAGATGGTTTCCCGGGTGTTTGTGTACCGTGCCGGATCAAATTCAAAAAACGGCCCGGTAAACACGTACCGGTGTTCTTCACCATTCGGGATGACCAGATTATATTCGCTGATAGTATCCGGTGCCGGATAATCAGGAATGATAACCTTGCTCGAAATGCGGATGTATCTCCTGATGAGAAAATTGAGGGTCTTCCAGACCGGGTTGGTTGCGCCATTGGGCCCGTTGAAGTGGTTCTGGTTTGTAATGAATACCACCGGCGTCTTTTCGATACGGGCTGCAAGCACACCGCCATACATGGTGTCGCACACCACGCAATCAAAATGATGTTCACGGATGAGTCGTCGGGCAATCAGACCAGATCGCATCATATCAAACAGGATCCATTTCGAGCACCAGATCGTCTTTTTCAGGCTGAAGAAACCGTTCTCCCCTTCAAGACAGACTTCGCGGTGCGTCCGGTGCAGGTTGCTGCACCTGTGCTGTTCCATGAACGTATACGATTTCCCGTATCCGGCAAAATGAACCGTGTGTCCCTGCTGCTGCAGGTAATGGCCAAGGTGGAGACAACGGGATGCGTGCCCGAGCCCTTCACCGCAGACAACAAAAAGGATCTTCATGGCAGTTCCTGTTCAATGAGTATGTGCTGGTATATCATGAAATATCAGGTGAATCCTCCTGATTCTGGAGCCTGTGGTGCCAAACAAGCCGTCTCTTCTTCGGGCATGAGGATCCATGCAAGAATATAGACGACTGTACCCGTTCCAAGAGACAGGACTGTTACTACCGCCCGGATAAGCCGGATAACCGTTGGGTCAATATCAGGGTGTTCACCAGGACCGGCACAGACTCCCCCCGGCATCCGTTCTTTTTTTGAGCGGTACAATCGCTTCATGCTAAAAATGTTGTTTTTTCACCAATAAAGGTACTGGAAAAACTCGATCTCTCTCAATCCTAAAAGAAGAATCTAATACTGCTGACGGTTCAAGGCATAATGGGAAGGAATGACCATGACAGGTGAGGCAGGTCACGATAAAACAGCGACGTTTGGTGCCGGGTGTTTCTGGGGTGTTGAAGAAACGTTCAGTGAAGTTCCGGGGGTTGTAACTACTGCGGTCGGGTACATGGGCGGGACACTCAAAAACCCTTCCTATAAAGACGTCTGTACCGGGCAGACCGGACATGCGGAGGTCGTGCAGGTAACGTTCAATCCCTCGATAGTCAGCTACGAACATCTTCTCGATGTTTTCTGGTCGGTCCATGACCCGACACAACTGAACCGGCAGGGGCCTGATAAAGGCACAAATTACCGCTCCGTGATCTTCTACCATGATGCAGAACAGGGACGAATCGCCAGAAAGTCCAAAGAATCTCTTGAGACTTCCGGTGCATTCGGGTTTGGCAAAATCATGACCGTGATCATGCCGGCCCCGGAATTTTACCGGGCGGAAGAGTACCACCAGCACTATTACAAAAAACACGGTGGGAAGTGCGGGTGCGGTATTTAGGAATCAGATTGGGGGCTTACCGTCATTGTGTGCGGGTCAGGTATGATATTATAGTCAAGAACCTTGAAGCTACGACAACTTGAAAAATGAAATTGATTGTGCGGGGTCGAATTTGCGAACGGGAGCGGAAATTCAGTTAAATCAATCACATTTGTATTAAACTTTAGGTTCTTGACTATAAATTTCGTTCCTGATGGTTCCCCTCCCTCTGATGGGGTCGCTCTGCCGCCTCGTTTTGGGCCTCGCCGGGCAAGGTAGTTTTTTGCGAATTATGCTCATAAAAACTGTACTCGAACACACCTGAGGGAGCGTCCGTTTGTGGGGCGGCAACGTTTATCGTATTTTTGGGGTATGAAGAATTTTGCCCCCATCTTTTTTTATCCTCTCAATACCTGCGTTCGCTACTAAAAACAGCGAAGAACCTGTTTTCAATCGCACTCACCTTGTCAGCACTGCCCCGTCCAGCAGTAATTTCGGTGAACGAAACTTTAACAATCTTTCCTGTCGAAGCTTCTGGCACTATGTGGAAGGCAGTCGGGATCGATGCGTGGCTCGCTGGCAGGAAGTCAAGCCTGGAAGATGTTCGCGCCACTGTAACTGAGATCATTGGCCGTGTGCAGAACGAGGGCGATGCTGCACTTAAAGATCTTGCAAAGAAACACTGTGTGCTGACTGACATTGCCGTGTCGGATGACGAACGTGAGGAAGCCTACGAAAAGGTCGATGCACAGATCATCGAGAGCCTTGTTGAGGCGCATGCACGTATCGAGCGCTTCCACGAACTCCAGAAACCCCGTGACCTCTGGCTGCAGGAGATGGAGCCCGGTATTGTGCTGGGCGTCAAGACCACCCCTCTGAACCGTGTAGGGCTTTACATCCCCGGTGGCCGGGCGGCCTATCCGTCATCCGCTCTTATGTGTGCGGTGCCGGCCCGTGTGGCAGGAGTAAAGGAGATCTGCGCATGCTCCCCGCCTCCCATCAAACCGTTAACCCTTGTTGCGCTGGACATCGCCGGCGTCACCGAGATCTACAATGCCGGTGGTGCGCAGGCAGTAGCCGCTATGGCGCTGGGTACTGAATCCATACGGCCGGTACAGAAGATTGTCGGGCCCGGTAACGTGTACGTGACGCTTGCAAAGATGATGCTGCGCGAAAAGGTGGAGATCGACTTCCCGGCAGGCCCCAGCGAGATCGGGATCATTGCCGATGAGACCGCCGACCCCCGTATTATTGCCGCCGATATCCTTGCCCAGTCCGAACATGACCCCAATGCAGCCTGCATCCTTATCACCACCGATAAAACCCTCCCGGCAAAAGTCGGCCGCGAGATCGAAGCGCTGATGAAAGTTGCACCGCGAAAAGAGATCATTGAACAGTCGCTCAAAAACTCCGGCTACACGCTCGTCAGCACCATGGAAGAGGCAATTGAAGCTTCTGACGCTGTCGCTCCTGAACACCTTTCAATACAGGTCGCTGACCCCTTAACCGTGGTCACCCGGGTCAGGAACGCAGGTGCGATCTTTGTCGGGCGCTATTCGGCGGTTGCCTGTGGCGATTATGCGGTGGGGACAAACCACGTGCTCCCGACTGCAGGGTATGCCAAGACCTACTCAGGACTCGATGTGAACCATTTCTGCAAGACGGCATCCGTTGAGATAATTGACAGGGACGGTCTTGAGACCATCGGGGATATTGTGGAGACGATTGCAGAGGCAGAAGGTCTGTACGCCCATGCCCAGTCGGTCAGAATCCGGCGGCAGTATTAGGGTAAGAAA
>JAPKXT010000229.1 GCA_026394695.1 Methanoregula sp. | reverse complement strand
TAAAGGAGTTCACCACACTATCCTTAATTAAGGAAATTATGATGGTGAACCCCAAGCTGATGCTTGAGCTGGGCGCGCTAGCGGCATCAATCCGCTGATTTTTTGAGTTGCTTATTGAGGAGTCGCAGGCAGTCATCTTCCGCTTCTTTTTTTGTAAAGACCGTGAATATGTCATTCGGCTGAATTTTGACATTACCACTTGGAATGATCAGTTCACCCCCGGATCTGCGGATTGCAATGAATACGAAGTCTTTTACCTTGAGTTCACGGATTTCATGCCCGACAATAGGTGCACCCTGCTCGGCAATTATTTCAAAGATGGTGCCTCCGGGAATTGATGCGAGTTGCTGGAGCTGGGGGTTCTGGGTCCAGTAGTAGAGCCGTGATGCAACGAGCTCGTCAGGATTCTCGCTGATCCTGACACCGACTTCCTTAAAAAAATCCGAGTGTGATGACTGGTTTACAATCGAAACTACGTTTTGTACACGGAACTTTTTTGCAAGCCAGCAGGTCATCAGGTTGACCGAATCATCACTCGTCGTAGCAATGAGAGCATCCGCCCGTTCAATCCCGGCTTCCTCAAGCGTTGTCTTGTCAGTCGCATTGCCCGTTACTGCCAGCACATCAAAGTGCTCGAGAACGTCACTGCACCGGGCCTCCTCCTGATCGATGACAACAACATTGTTTGCGTGTTCAACTGCCTGTTTTGCCAGGTTCCTCCCGATCCCCCCAAGCCCCACGATAATAATATACATGACTACCGGTTACCATCATCGGCATTGAAATAATTTGCGCATTAACCAATCCATGTGATCTGCGGAGTGGATGAGGCAGGAAAGGGATCCGTGCTGGGACCTATGGTGGTTGCGGCGGTAGGAATATACTCTGAAGATATCCTCGCGGACCTGGGGGTCAAAGACTCAAAAGTGCTTTCAGCAAAAGAGCGCGAGCGCCTGTATATAATAATCCGGAAAAAATGCCGGGTTGCAATCGTAAAACTCGATGCACAGGAAATTGACATTGTGCGCCATGATATGACCCTCAACGAGGCCATTGCCCGGGCACATGCACAGGTTATAGCAAAACTCTCCCCCGACCTTGCTTATGTGGATGCCTGCGATGTGAACACGTTCCGGTATGCAGAGATGGTGAAAAACCACCTTAAACTGCCCTGCGAGATTGTATCCGAGCACCATGCGGACGTAAAATTCCCGGTTGTCTCCGCTGCAAGTATCATCGCAAAGGTGACCCGTGACCGGGCGATTACCACACTGGCAAAAAAATATGGCGAGATTGGTAGTGGTTATCCTTCGGATCCGGTCACTATCCGGTTCCTGAATTCCTATATTGACGAACACCGCTTCCCGCCTCCCATTGCCCGGAAGAGCTGGAAGACCGTCAGCGCGATCCTTACAAAAAAGTCACAGAGCAGTTTGGTCGATTTTTAAAGGATTTTCCCACCAGCGCCGTATTTGCTCCGGGTGAATACTTTATCAGCCCTGCAATTCCATAGTACTCGAATGGACTGGCTCCTCATTCTCGTTCTTCTGGTTGCCGCCTATACAGCGATAGCCTTCGTCATCCACCGGAATAAACTCTGGGAGGAGCATATCGTTTTTTATGGCCCGATCATGGCAATTAAAACAAACCGGATCGGTTTTTTTGACAAATTTGCCGCATACCGCACGTTCTTTCGGCTCTACGGGACAGCTGGCGTCATAGCCGTCATCATCATTTCGGTCTTCATCACCGTTATGCTCTTTATTTCTGTCCGCTACACGCTCCTCGTCCAGCCGGAACCCACCGGGATCTATAAGCCGCAGAATATCCTCCTCCTGCCAGGTATCAATGAGTATGTTCCCTCCACCCTTGCAGTCTGGCTTGCATTTATCATCACCATTGGCATTCATGAGTTCGGACACGCGATTCTCTGTCGCGTTGAGAATATCAAAGTTAAGACAATGGGGGCGCTCATTGCAGTCATCCCCATCGGCTTTTTTGTTGAGCCCGATGAAGAAGAACTTGATAAAACCAAAGGAATGGCCAAGGTCCGCATGTTCGGGGCTGGGATTACCAATAACCTTGTTGTGGGATTTTCCTGCTTTGTCCTGCTCGTTCTCTGCATGGGGCTGGTAATTCCTATCGGCCAGCCGATCATTCACGGTGTGTACAAGGACTATCCCGCTGCAAATGCTGGTATTCCACCCGGATCGTTTATTAAGGGAATTTCAACCTATACTACCAATCAAACGGTGCGTATAACAACAACCCCACCCGGGGATCTCAATGATACACAAATACCTGATTACGGGTTGAACATCACAAGAGAATCTGAACGATATTATCTTGGAATTTCAAACCCGTCTCAAACCTATAATCAGACGATTGATTTATACCTGCATCAGAAATATTTCAAAAAACTGTATGGAATTATACCGGCAAATGTTTCGATAAATACTTCATCACAACTCCATGAGGCACCGTATCCCCCGGAATCAGGAATACCCGGAGCAGATACATTTACCGGGGTTCGGATTAAGAATCTGACAGTTTCAACCAGACAGGATATATCTGCAATTTTAAATACTACAAAACCCGGGGATTCTATTACTCTTATTATCGAAAAAGACGGCATAACAAAACCCTATAACCTCACACTCACGCAATGGCCTGATGGTATGTCTGGAATGACGAGTGGATTCATGGGTGTTGAGTACTATGACGGTACCGCAGTCATGTCAGTGATTCAGGGAATGTTATCTCCGATAGGATTTTTCCAGTTCCTTATCGTCCCGTTCGCAAATGACTCTGGTGCACAGTTCCTCCGTATCCTTGCTTTCGAAACTCCTGATACGACCTATTACCAGGTACCATTCGAGGGTTACTGGGGTGTTGTCCACCTGCTCTTCTGGTGCGGATGGATCAATCTCAATGTCGGTATATTCAATGCAATCCCGATGATACCACTTGATGGTGGTTATATATTTAAAGAAGGTGTTGAGAGGATGTTCGACCGCCGCGGACTCATGAAATATTCAGGTTATGTGACTAGTGCGGTCAGCTACCTGATGCTTGTCGTACTGGTCTCGCTGATCGCGCTTCCCTACTTGCTCCATCTGTAATCCATCACAAGGAAAAGTGGGAAATATCCTCCGGTGTCATTACCCGGGCTGATAGTATTCAGGCATTTCCGGTGTAGCGGGATATGAGGAAAAAACCATCCGGTACCTGATTTTACCCGTGACAATCATAATAAAAAGGGGCTTATAGAAAAATTAACCGGGGATATTATTCCGCGGGTTTTGAAATTGACTCCCCTTTCTCCTTTTCGATCGGTAATCTGCGCTTGCTCGTGTCCTTGAGTTCATCCTCAGAAACATGAGGTACAGCATCCTGGATATCCTTTAATATTGCATCTATCGCCTCGCGCGTCGGGATATCGCCTAGGATGCTCTCGTCCATCACCGGGCGTTCTGCCGCTTCTTCTGGTGTCTCGTCAGCTGCACCAAGGAACTTTGCACCCTGTCTGATCAGCTGTGAAATCTCGAACGGGAAGATAATCTTGGTTGCCTGACCGTTCGCCATAATCTTTAATGCGTCAAGGGACAGGACGGTGATCGCTTTTTTGTCGAGCGGTGCAGCACCGACCGAAAGGATGCGCAGACCCTGCGCTTCTCCCTGTGCCTGCAGAATTTTTGAGAGCCGCTCACCCTCTGCCCGAAGTACCTTACTCTGCCGCTCTCCTTCCGCTTCAAGGATCATGCTCTGCCGGAGACCTTCTGCCTTGAGGATAGCTGAGCGCTTCTCACCGTCAGCACGCAGGATAGCCGCACGCCGTGCACGCTCGGCTGCCGTCTGTTCGGTCATTGCATTCTTGACCGCCTCAATGGGGTCCACTTCCTTAATCTCTACTCGTTCTACCTTGACACCCCACTGATCAGTTTCACGGTCCAGGATATCCCGAAGTTTCGTGTTGATCACGTCACGGTTGTAGAGAACCTCGTCCAGCTCCATGTCACCGATGATCCCACGCAGGCTTGTCTGGGCAAGGAATCCGGTTGCCATCCTGTAATTTGAAACCTCGAAATATGCTTTCTCTGGGTCGATCACCCGAACATAGACAATCGCGTCGACATTCGTTGGCGAGTTATCCTTCGTGATCACTTCCTGGCTGGGGATTTCCATCACCGTAGTGCGCAGGTCGAGTTTGATCGCCTCGCTCACGAACGGTACGATCCAGCGGAAACCGGGATTCATCCGACCGACATATTGCCCCAGACGGATCTGAAGACCCTGTTCATACGGCTGGACAATCACGACCCCTTTGGCAAAAATAGCCACGATAACAAGGATCAGAAAAATAACAATAAGTGTTTCGAAAACTGCCATGCTATTTCACCTCTTCTACAACGATATGCACACCCTGTGAATCAACAACTCTTACCTTTTTTCCCGAAAGTATTTCAGAACCGGTTGAGCGGGCACTCCATTCAGTGCTTGCAATAAGAACCTTACCGGAAATTGTTGTGGCGTCAACACGTGTTTTCACCCGTCCCTCCATACCAATCAGGGAGTCGCGACTGATGGTAGTCGGACTTTCATTTGTCGTAATCTTTCCGTACATCCATACCGTAAACCCTGCTGCGCAGATTGCAATGATCACGCCAAAAACGATACCCCAGCTAGAATTGAAGACATTTACCCCCAGCAGAAATAATATTCCCAAAAAGATCATTACGGTGGCTGGTACCGTAGCAAAAAATCCCGGGCTGTGGACTTCAATAAGGAGGAGAAGAGCGCCACCCAAAATGAGCAGCCATCCAAGATCAATTCCTTCCAGCAGAACCATACATTATGATCAGAATAGACGATTAAAATCTTATGGGGTACAAGTAAAAGAAGAGAAGATCGCGGCTGTCAGGTTCGTAACATCGCGATCTTGGAACCTACGGGAACTCCAACTTCATCGGCAACAGGTTTGCATTTCGCTGCCATCAGATAAGCAACCGGCGGGAGATTTTCCATCTCGGACAGGGACTCAAAATTTGCCATTCCTTTTGCGATGATGATCGTGCACTTTGCTATAGCATCCCGAAGGTCTTTGGGAATATTTTCCATGCATATTCCGATCTCAGCATCAGCACCTCTACTGTTTGTTGTGATCTGGTCAACAAGGGTGTCCAGTCCCAGTTCCTGAACTTCTCTCAATGTTGCATCATTGAGAATCGGGGCCTCTTTTACAGCAAGGGTAACATGAGAACCCTGTTTCTTCAGGTATTCGATCAAAAGGCGATCGAGAACAATTTCGCCGCAATTGTCGCTCAGATATACAACACGGGAACAGAGCGTGGCAATTTTATCTGTGTCATCAATGGTAAGCCCTTGTGTAAACTCCCTCTGAAAAAAAACAGAAAAATTTTCTTCAACGGTATGTCCTTTCACTCCATAATCAAAGGTATTGCCGATTACTGATGCGAGAACATACTCGCGGAATGTTGAGAGGTTCCCACCGATCTCTTTACAGACTTGCATAGCCTGCTGGTCCCCCAGAACTTTAAGTTCTGCAAATGGATCGGGGTTTCCCAGGATGTCATAAGCCCTGCGATGAATACGGCTTGCGATTTGGGGATGACTGAGCGGTGAGGAACGAATTTCATTCATCAACGTGCTGCACTCATTCATTGTTGCATCGGTCAGAGCAGGATTGGCTACATAATGTACATTCAAGTTTCACGCGGGAAAGTAAACAGTCAATGCAATGTGCGGTAATTTTCATAACAAAGACCAAAAAACAACATCAGAAATGGGGCCACTGAGATTTGAACTCAGGTCAGAAGACCCCCAGTCTCCTAGGATGGCCAGGCTACCCTATGGCCCCGCTCTCTTACTATTGGCTCATTTCATTTATTTATCTTGTTATAAAAAAAAGAAAGATTTGTGTTCAGGAAATCTGGAATACCCATCACACATATATCCGATTGAACAAATCAGATTTTTTTTAAAATTTGTTAATTCAATATCCACTGCCTTGAGTTTATGTCTCCCCTCCCTCATCTGTAGAGTCCAAAAAGATATGTATATATGTTCCAATCAGGTATTATGAATTGCAAAGGGTAGTGCAGCGGGTGCCGGGTTATGTTAAAAGAGAAAATCTCTGCATTTATTGATAAAATCCGATCAATAGAAGGTGTTGAAGCATGTGCCCTTGTGTCCCGGGACGGGATTATTGCGGGAAAATATTTTGACCGTGAGCTAAACGAGCCATGGTTTGGAGCCCTCTCTGCGACCATCCTTGCATCCGCTGAGTCGGTCGGAGGCATTATTAACATGAAATCTTTGGAGTCGGTCACAATCCGTGCACAGGACACTTCTGTTATGGTAGTAGGTACAGGGGAAAATTTTCTTATTGCAGCTATTCTCAAAGACAGGGTGGATCCAATAAAAGTCCATAACCAGATGCTTGCGGTTGCAAAGACAATCGGTGAGGTGATGTGATGTATACTATTCTAGTTGTCGATGACAGTCCATTCATCGTTGATGTATTTGTTACCATGCTGGAGCGGGGCGGTTACCGCACTGTTGCTGCTTATGGCGGTGAGGAATGTATTGAGATCTTAAAAACGGTAACTCCGGACCTTATCCTGCTGGACATTATGATGGAACCGGTTGACGGATGGGACACCCTGGAGCGGATCAAGGAAAACCGCCAGACAAAGGATATACCGGTGCTTATGCTCACGGCAAAACAGCTCACTCCCGCAGAAGCCCAGGAATATGGCATCTATATTGAAGATTACGTATTGAAACCAATCACTCACCGCGAATTGTACGATGCGATCGAGCATGTCCTCAACAGGAGACAGACCATTAAATCGGATATGGATACTGCAAAACAATCCGGTTTTGACGAAGAAATTATTTCAGAATATGCCCGGTTAAGTAAAAGCATCGATGTAAACAAGCGTCTCATGAAGATCCTCGAGACTACCTATAATTTCGATGATTCAAAAGTCAGGGTTAATGATGAGATATCAGGAGCGATAAAAAACATGGAGATGAATATCAAATTCCAGGAAAACCGGCTCCAGCAAATAAAAGGGGAACTCTCGGGAACACCCTCACCCAAATAATCCCGGGAGTCATTTTTTATAATTCTTTGAATTATCTCTGAAAATTGCTATTGGGCATTTAACCGCCGGGTTTTTATTACGAATGCACCGAATTGGAGTACATCGATCAGCATCAGCGAGGAGTACCATGGAACACGTAACCGGGAACTTCGATAAAGCCCCAATATCGTTGATGGTCCTGTTGCGTTCTAAGGCGCATGTCGCCCAAACCATATTTATTTGTGTGCGGGATTTACCTCCCGCATGACGAAAATGAAAAGAATCTGCATGCGAAAATAATGGAAAAAGTTCCCAATTAATAATCATAAAATGAAATAGATCAAAAGATCCGGTACCTTTATGGAAAAACAGACTGAATCTGTTTCAATAATTTGGATCATCTTTATATAGTTTTTTTACATTGTTATAATGCTGTACATCTTAGTTTATCTTGGGTTCGTAGCTCAGTTCGGTAGAGCGCCTGGCTTTTAACCAGGTGGTCGGGGGTTCAAATCCCTCCGGGCCCGTTACCACGAGGAATCGTGGGTTTTTTGCGGTGATGTATCTGAAAGGAAATCTATTCATCTGTGAGGGGGTTTTTCATTGAGCACCAAACTGAATGTGTTGAAGCACGTGATGGTGCCAGACCATAATATCATGAGTGAGGCAGAGGTATCGGCGCTCCTCTCCCACTACAACATAACTACGGAACAATTACCTAAAATTTTCCACGACGATCCAGCGGTCAAAACGATTGGCGCAAATGTCGACGATGTTATACGAATTGTCCGGATGAGTCATACGGCTGGCAGGGCAGAGGCATATCGTCTCGTAATCAAGAGACCGAAGAAATAATTTTTGGGGTGGTAAGTCTGATTGACAGAAGTATTTTATCGAAGGCATATTTTTCACGGGAGCATGTTGCGCGCCACCAACTTGACTCTTTCAATTATTTCCTAAAGCACAATCTTCAGAAAGTGGTCAACGAGCAGAGGGTTATCGAAACTGATATCGAGAACCGGGGGAAGAACAACGATCCGGTG
>JAPKXT010000197.1 GCA_026394695.1 Methanoregula sp. | reverse complement strand
CTTGTCCTCGGCAAGGTTGTCCTTGTCCTCGGCAAGCGGCATACCCCGGGTATGAATCTTGAGGATCTCGATCCGGTCCAGCTCGCTGGGGACGCCGATTTCAATCTCGCGGTCAAACCTGCCCGGCCTGCGAAGGGCTGCGTCGATCGCATCAACACGGTTCGTTGCACCTATTACAACAACCTGCCCGCGCTCCTCCAGACCATCCATCATCGTTAAGAGCTGGGCGACAACCCGTCGCTCCACTTCTCCCGTTACTTCCTCGCGGCGGGGTGCAATGGAATCAAGCTCATCAATGAAAATAATGGACGGGGCGTTCTCCCGGGCCTCCTCAAAGACCTCGCGGAGCCGTTGTTCGCTCTCACCATAATATTTCGATATGATTTCGGGGCCGGCAATTGGAATGAAATGTGCACCGCTCTCATTTGCAACCGCTTTTGCAATCAGCGTTTTACCCGTACCTGGAGGCCCATAGAGAAGAACTCCTTTGGGAGGTTCTATCCCCAGTTTCTGGAAAAGTTCCGGGTGGCGCAAGGGGAGCTCAATAGTCTCTCTGAGCCGCTGGAGTTCATCCTTGAGCCCTCCAATATCCTCGTATGAGAATCGTTTGATACCTTCAAACCCTAATGCGGGTTTGTCGGAAAACTCGATCGACGTGTTCTTAGTGATGATGACCGCTTCTTCAGGCTCGATCTCCACAACTTTGAACGCAACGATTTGTGGCTGGATGAAAGGTAGTCCCAGCATAATCGGCACAGAATCATTCTTCGCGATCGGGAAATCTATCAATCCATTCACAACATGGGGATTGTTGGCGATTGGGATTTTCTTCGGAAGATCCTCCGGGGGTGCAAGAACCACCCGTTTGGCTTCCACCTCGTCAGAAATTTTTATGACCTTAACGGTATCGCCGATACTTACTCCGGCGTTCAGCCGCGTAAAATTATCAATTCGTATCTTGCGCTGGTTCCAATCCTCGACAAGCGCTCGCCAGACCTTGGCAACAGTCCGGCGTTTCCCTTCGATCGCCACAAGGTCACCAGGAGAGATCTTGAGGAGTAACATCGTCTCGGGATCGAGCCGGGCTTTTCCGCCACCCTGATCGCCGGGATATGCAGAATCCACCCTCAATTGAACTTCAGGCATTACCTTAAAGGTCATATACGCAGGGATTTATAAGTACTGTAAATGCGAATCCTGGTTTTTGATCCGTTTCACGGCGCGGCGGGCGATATGATCATCGGTGCATTGCTTGACTGTAGGGCTGACAAAAAATGTGTCATGCAGGCAA
Source organism: Methanoregula sp. (assembly GCA_026394695.1). Classification (GTDB taxonomy): domain Archaea; phylum Halobacteriota; class Methanomicrobia; order Methanomicrobiales; family Methanospirillaceae; genus Methanoregula. The sequence continues at coordinate 2,983 of JAPKXT010000197.1, read as the reverse complement.
TGCAATCCGTTGTTGCTGATCCGGCCATTACCGTAGTGAACCGGGCCGGTATCCGGGCAGTAAAAGTGAAAACTCAAGCCACTCCTGCTCACCGTACGCTTTCTGATGTGATGAAGCGGCTCGATGACGCAAAGGCGGAAGTCCCTCAAGAAGCACTTGCAATGGCTAAACGGGTCTTTGAACGCATCAACCATGCTGAGGAACAGGTCCATGGTGCTCACGTTCACTTCCATGAAGTGGGAGCTGATGATGCAATCGCTGATGTAATCGGAGCCTGCACCGCCCTTCACTCGCTCGGTGTTGATGGTGTGGCAGTGATGCCCATCACACTTGGCCGGGGGTTTGCAACAGGTTCTCACGGTACATTCCCGATACCGGCGCCAGCGACTGCAGCAATTCTCAGTCGATCAGGACTTATAACCCTGCAGGGGGACGAGGAGACAGAACTCTGCACGCCAACCGGCGCTGCACTCCTTGCAGAGTTCTCAACGATTCCCGCAACAAACCTCGGAACCTACACCATTCAGGCAGTTGGGTATGGTGCCGGCACCCGTGATCCTACAGGTATACCAAACGTGATCCGGGCCATGATTATCGAAACAATGGGCAATCGTGGGACACTCCCGCAGGACACTGTTGACATTCTCGAGACAAATATTGACGATGTCAGCGGTGAGGTGATCGCGTATGCAATCGCACGGTTTATGGAGAAGGGTGCACGGGATGCAAGCGCGATACCTGTCATCATGAAGAAGGGAAGACCCGGCTTCCTTATCCGGGTTATCTGCACCTGCGATAAGAGTCGGGAGCTCGCGGAACTGATGGCACGGGAACTGGGAACACTTGGCATTCGCTGCATTCCCACGGTACACCGGTTTATTGCCGAACGGACAGTCAAAGACGTTGATGTTGAGATTGCAGGAAACCACCGGAACATGCCAGTAAAGTTCGGGGGGATGCATGGTGAGATCTATTCTCTCAAAGCGGAATTTGATCCGGCCCGGGACTGGGCAACCGAGCTCGGTATACCCTTGCGCGAAGTTCAGCAAGCCATTGAAAATGCGGCCTGGAAATCTTTGGAGAAAACCGGTAGAGGATCGGGTGCCCGATGAAGACCGACCGGCGGAGCAGCGGGAACGCGGCATTAGACCGGATGCTTGGTGGCGGGCTTGAAGTGCGGACAATTACCCAGTTCTATGGAGAGCCTGCGAGTGGTAAGAGTACATTATGCATGATAGCAGCAGTTACCTGCCTCCGTGCCGGTCACACGGTCGTGTTCATCGATTCTGAGGGTTTTTCCATAGAGCGGTTCCGTCAGATAGCAGGAACAGATACGGAAAAAATTGCCGACCGCCTCTTCCTGTTCGAACCCATCGACTTCGAGCAGCAGGGGATCATGATTGCAGAGGCCGAGAAGATACTCAAGACACATAAACCCGGGTTGCTGGTCATGGATTCCGCAACTGCACTGTACCGGAACGATCTTGAAAAAGGACGGGATTCCATCCAGATGCTGACCCGGCAGATGATTCAGTTACTGGGATATTCAAAACGATATGAAATACCGGTGATTGTCACCAACCAGGTCTATATGGATACCCTAAAAAACACCTTCCTCGGCCTTGGTGGTACTGCACTGGAGCATATCTCAAAAGTGATTGTCCGGCTCGAAAAGACCGACCGCACCGGGTTTCGCAGGGCACGGCTCGTCAAACACCGTTCACAACCGGAGGGGGCATCCTTCGAATTTGAGATCGTTGAAAACGGGATAAGGGCACAAGAGTGATCATAAGGTTTTCCCTATTTTTACACTATATATCGGTTTATTTCATTTTCATACAGATTTGAGTAATATCTGAATTATTATATCATAAAAGACCCCTTAAATTCTTACAATGGTTCTGAAAAAAGAGATCGCCCTTCAGATTAAAGATTTGTTAAAGGAAAATCCGCAGGGCATGAATATCACGGATATTGTCAAAGTAATCAATATCAACCGGAACACTGCCGGGCGGTACCTTGAAAACCTCCTCGTGTCGGGGCAGGTTGAAATGCGTCGCTTTGGGATGGCCAAGATCTACATGCTCTCGCAGAGAGTCCCTCTCTCTGCAGTACTCTCCATATTCTCAGAACTGGTCATGCAGCTTGACAGCAGTTTGCGGATAATCTTTGCAAACGAACCGTTTCTAAAGCTCGTTGGTGCCGATAGTAAAAACCTGCTTGGAAAAAATATTGAATACACACCTGTTGCAACAGTCTTTGATGATTTGTTCCCGGGATTTCTCGAAAACATAAAGGAGGGGTTCACGGGTAAAGAATGGACCGGGGATATTTTACTAACCACAAAAGATCTCATCTTTTTTTGCCGGATCGCACCAACGGTTTTTGATGACGGGCATAAGGGAGTTTCAGTCCTTCTTGAGGATATTACCGAACAAAAGCGGGCAAAAGAGGCATTGCAGAAGAGCGAAGAACAGTACCGATCCCTGTTTTTTGGAGTGTCTGAAGGGATATTAGTCGCTGATATGCAGACACAACGTTTCCTGCATGCAAATCCAGCCCTGTGCAGACTCCTGGGGTACTCCGAACAGGAACTTGTCACTAAGTATGTGGCGGATATTCACCCGAAAGATAACCTGGACTATGTGCTGGATGAGTTCGCAGCTCTCGCTTGCGGAAATAAGACGAGGGTAAAGGATATCCCGTTATTACGAAAAGACGGAACGATTGTATATGCAGATATCTCCGCCTCCGGAGTATTTATTGATGAACGGCTGTGTAATGTCGGGTTCTTTACTGATACAACTGAACGTAAAAAGAGTGAGTTGATCCGCATTGAGAGTGAAAACCGCTATCGTACTATTTTTGAAAACACGGGAACGGCAACCGTCCAGGTTGAAGAAAACACCATGATCAGCCTTGTCAATACGGAATTCGAACGTCTCTCGGGATTTTCAAAGCATGAGATTGAAGGGCAGAAGAG
>JAPKXT010000101.1 GCA_026394695.1 Methanoregula sp. | reverse complement strand
CAGACGGGGGGTTCGATATCCAGACCCCCGGTTTCCTGTGCAAAGGGGGGATACCCACCCATACCATGGGGGGTGGGGGTACCCTCCATTGCTCTGAGCGAGCTACCCCCCTCCCCCCCCTTGTTGGGGGCAAAGGGTGGGCCCCCCTCCTACCCAACCTACTGGGGGGCGGTGCAGGCGTGATTGAAATTCAGGATTCGGAAGAAAAGGGGAAGAGGTGTGTGGCAGAGATCGATATGATAAATGATTAATTCATCAGCTTATCAAAAAAGAAATTAAATTTGCTTATCCTCTTTAGACCGTGTTACTTTTGCTGAAAGTGTATATATTGACGAAAGGTCTGGATTGTACGATTCCATTTGACCATCATCATGAATTTGTTTAAGAATTCCTTTCAAGGCTTCTGCAAGTTTCTGGGCTGCTGCATGGGACATAAAAATCCGTGTACCATTTACCATCATTTTCCCGTCTTTCTTGATCCCTGGCATCTCAAGGAAGTCTATGAACACGTCCCTGTGTTCGCAGGTAACATACGCCAGATTGGAATACCGACTTGTCGTTATGTCAATGGTGATATCCTTGGGTTCGAATTTGTATATTTCGTTAAGATCAATTGTTACACCTTTTGAATCTTTCATTTGTGGGGTTTTTTTGGCCATTTTTATTTTCCCTCCATTTATGCGCTTATCCCTTTTTGGATTTTTTGATGTACTCTTGTGTTTTCATTACCTGTTGACCGGGAACCAAGAATCTGATATGTTGGAGCTGTAGCTATTGCGCAGGGCTCGTATTGTGCACGAAGGAAGGAATCATAATAATCCCTGATCGCAGTGTTCATGCAATCGGATTGTTCACGATCATCCAGTGAGGCGTAGGCTAGTAGTGTCAGAGCGATAAATTTTTTTGACTTTTTATTGACATTATAGACCGGATGCTTGGCTTCAGATGCCATTATAAGCCCAAGCCTGTTGAGGGTGGTAAGGGCATCTCGTATCCTTGGAGCTGATGCATCAGTGAGCTCCTCTAGGTCTTTTGGGCGATAACTGGAGTGAGGATCAGCGATGATCTCTTCAACAACACGCGCAAGGATCGTATCTCCAAACAACCCTTCATATGGCACATCGGTCAATTCTTCAGGTTTTAATTGTGTCACAGATAACCCTCCTTTTCACAGCAGATTAGTGGGTATAATGCTGTCATACCCGGACGTGCATTGTACTACAATGTCATACAATCTAATACCTAATAAAATATTGTTTTGGTTACAGAAAATTTATTTTTCCCATAGCACCCATTGACGGTGATGAGGGATTTCTTCACCATACTCAATCATGAGGTTGTCTGCCCAAGGAAGATCATCCAATACAAACCATTTATCTCCGGTTGAAGGGTGGCGCTGAATATGAATTCTATCCTCACCGAATTTTTTCACAAGGTCTTCAGCACAATAACTGCCCTTTCCCCATTTTTTCCTGCAATAGAGGCACTTTACTTTTGCTCCTCGTTTTTTGATCCATGCAAGAAATCTTACTGCTTCTCTATCTGGATCTCCTCCATCGTAAAAAGAATCCGAATCTGGGAACATATTTTGAATATTGTATAATAGCTGACATCAAACAAAATAATTCAGAAGTATGCGTTGTGAAAGTGTCACTTAAAGATCTTAGAACTTATTGTTGAATTTTACATATAAAAAAAGCAATCCGATTACACAATAAACCGGTACTTCCCACCAGTCCATCAATTTTGATCCGATATAGACTATCCCAAAAAGCCAGCCAACAGTGTACGTTATCCCCCAGAATGGAATCACGTCAAATAACATGATTATACCAATAATTGAGAGAATATTGACAAGAAATATCAGAGACTCGTGACCGGAAGAAATCAGGAAGGCTCTGGCAAATAAGACCATAGCGATCCCTGAGACACCTTCAGTTATTGCTCTTGCAACGCCATCAGAAAAAGATGGGATAAGGATCACCCCTCTATGATTTCATTTCTGCCCTAACGTCCCCACAATCCCGCTGAACTGCTCCAGAGCATCCCCCAGATTCTCCGCGATCTCCTGAGCAATTACATCAGGGTCCGGCAAATTATCCGAATCCTCAAGACTCTCGTCCCGCAACCAGAAGATGTCAAGATTGACCTTGTCCCGCTCCATCAACTTTTCATACGTGAAAGCATGGAACCGCTCGGAATCTTTCCGTTTTAGTTTGTTATCCGCGTTGTAACACGCGATAAAATCCTGCAAATCCTCAAACTTCAGCGGATTCGTCTTAAGCGTGAAGTGCATGTTGGTCCGCAGGTCATAGATCCACAAGGTCTCCGTCCACGGTTTCTTTGCAGCAGGTTTCTTATCGAAGAAGAGGACGTTTGCCTTCACACCCTGTGCATAGAAGACCCCGGTGGGCAGCCGCAGGAGCGTGTGAACATTACATTCCTGTAACAACCGCCTGCGTACGATCTCACCCGCCCCACCTTCGAATAACACATTGTCCGGGACAACAATCGCCGCCGTGCCGTGGATCTTGAGAAGGGATCGGACATGCTGGAG
>JAPKXT010000068.1 GCA_026394695.1 Methanoregula sp. | reverse complement strand
TTACAGTCAACTGTGTAATATTTAAAAATAATGATACATTTATCTCGTTGGACGATGGTAGGTTTTATTGAGGCTTGTGAATGGCTAAATTTTCTACTACCAACGGCGTTTCGGCTGCAATAGATGAACTAGTGAAAAGTGCACGAAAACGATTATTTTTAATAAGTCCTTACATTCAGATTTCTAAAAATTTGAGGAGCTTAATTAAAGAAGCAGACAGGCAGCCATTAATCGATATTAAAGTGATTTGTCGGAAGGATAGTAACTGGTCTCCTGATGACATTAGTTTTCTGCAAGACCTTGAAAATGCGAAATTGAAATCAATCGAAGGTCTTCATGCCAAAATATATCTAAACGAATCTACTGCAATAATCACGTCGATGAATCTGTATTTACATTCACAACAAAATAACAAAGAGGTTGGTCTCATTTTTGACGCCGTGGAAGACAAAGTGATGTATGACCAGATATTCCTAGAAGTTACGAGATTAATTGAAGACGCCGATAAAATCCAATATAAAGTTACACTTGAAAAAGAACAACCTGTAATCAATAAGCCGGAAAAAGCAAAGGAAAAGCCATTTATAAAAGTCACATCTCCACAAATTTCAAATAAAGGATACTGTATCCGTTGCAGGGCAGAAATTCCGTTAAATCCAGACGAACCTCTTTGTTCAAAGGACTTAAAATCATGGGCTCGTTGGGGGAAACGAGAGTATCCTGAAAAATATTGTCATATATGTGGAAAAGAGTCAGAACAGTCGGTTGCTAAACCCGTTTGTATAAGTTGTTATAAAAAATCGCATAAATAAAACCCATTTTTTCTATCATTAGAATTTTGAGGAAAAATCCGGTGCACAATCCGGGCTTAATTTCCGTAAGCGCATATAACGTTAAGTCGGGATGCGCCGACCGGGACTCGAACCCGGGTTTAGGCGTTGGCAACGCCTAGTGATAACCACTACACTATCGGCGCAGATGTGCTCTGAAATGTCAGCATTCAAACAATTTAAGCATATCGAACTACAGGGACGAGGGGTACTATGATAATCCTGAGGCCCATCACTGAATCGCCTCTCATGCAATGTATCTTGAATTTATGGAATTTATCGAAACAAACACAACATCACGGTAAGACAGGTATTTTCAAAGATATGCATTTCACGGTGAAGAGGGCAAAGGAGAGATCACAACGATTCCAACATCTTAAAGTAACGCAATCGCTCTATCTAATACCTGATGATCCCTCTCTTTGTGGATTGTTCGAAAAAGCGCATTGTTATCTTCGGGGGAGGTGTGGTTGCATCACGAAAAGCCATGTATTTTTCCGATGAGGCTGATGTACTTGTGGTGAGTCGATCCTTCTTACCAAAGATCACAGCCCTTCCGGTCAAACGAAGGGTCCTTGACGTGAGCACGATTCCGGATGATCTGATTGAGGCGTTAATTGATGGAGCCTTTCTTGTTATCGGCACGTTTTCGGATCCCCTCCTGAACAACCGGATTGGAAATCTCTGCAGGGCCCGGGGGATCCTGTTCAATAATGCGGATGGTGAAGCAGGTGATGTCATATTACCCTCCGTGACCGGGGGAAAATACTATACGCTGGCGATCAGCACAAAAGGAAGCAGCCCTGCCGTATCACGATTTATTCGTACACAACTTGAGAACCACTACCCAGCCCTTGATGATATGGTCGCACTGCAGCATGAGCTGAGGGAGCAGCTGAAACACATTGAACCCTCCCAGTCACGGCGTACAGCAATTCTCCGGGAAGTGTTAAGCGACCATGAACTGTGGGAGACCTTAAAAAAAGATCCGGCACTGGCTCGTGAGAAAGTAAATAAGAGGTACCTGCATGAATGAACCCGGTCTTATACCAATCGCGATTGCCGGCGTCAGTCATCATACGGCGAATGTCACGGCTCTCGAAGGGTTCAGGTTTCCGGATGATCCTGCATTTCTCCAGCAGGCCGGAAAGCGGTTCGGGGGTGTTCTCCTGCTCCAGACCTGCAACCGCGTTGAACTGATTGTTGAAGGAGGGGCAGATGAACTCCGTGATTTCCTCACGGAACAGGGAAGGAAGGATTTCTTCATGCATGATGGAAAAGGGGCGCTTAGCCACCTCTTCAGCCTCGCATCCGGTATTGATTCAATGATTGTAGGTGAAGACCAGATCATCGGGCAGTTGAAAAAAACACTCGCTGATGCACAGGAATCCGCCACAACAAGCCCCTTTTTGGAGATCTGCATTAACAAGGCAGTGCATGTAGGGATCGAAGTGCGCAAACGCACCCTCATCAACCGCGGTGCGGTATCTGTAGGTTCTGCTGCTGTGCTCCTTGCTGAATCCCAGATCGGAAGTCTTGAGGGTAAACATATCCTTGTTGTGGGAAGTGGCGAGATGGGGCTGCTGGTTGCCCAGGCGCTTGCTGCAAAGCAGCTGACGGCAATGTATGTAGCAAACCGGACATACGGGAGGGCAGTTATCCTTGCCAACAAGATCGGGGGTAAGGCAGTGCGCCTGTCAGAACTCTACCACTACATCACGCTCTCGGATGTTGTGATCTCCTGTACATCTGCTCCTCACCCGATCATCCATAAAAACGAGCTCGCACAGGCGATGAAAAACCGCTGCTGGCCGGTGGAAGGACACCCCCGCCCGCTGATCCTGATCGATATCGCCCAGCCCCGTGATGTTGAACAGGGAGCCGAAACCATAGACGGGGTCCGTCTTTTCTCCATCGATAACCTGCGGACCATCAACGAGCAGACCATGAGTACACGGAAAGCAGAAGCAGAACGGGCCCGTGAGTTTGTGGACGCGGAACTCGAACTCTTCCTGCGCCATCTGAACCGTAAATCTGCTGATGACGTCCTTGCTACACTGCACACGTGGGCTGATACCGTGCGAATCCGTGAACGGGACCGGGCGATCGCACGGATGGGCAATCCTGACACGAGGGTAGCAGAAATTGTTGATGACCTGACCCGGGTTCTTGCAAAAAAACTTCTGACCGATGCAACCTTCTCCATCCGTGAGAGTGCCGAGGAAGGAGATCTGGTCACGGCAAAGGCGCTTGTCAAAGCGATCACGCAGGGAGACCGGATCACCAACTCCCGATAGACTCCCCGATGTAACGGGAATAATCAACATCCGTCTTTCTTCCGGTGATTACCCGTTTCTCCAGTGTCCTTTTTAGTCCGGCATAAAAAAAAAGGGCTTTGTTGAAACCTCATTGAAACAATAAATCGCTCTAGGGGGCTCCAGCACATCGTGCTTCCGCCCCCGCCGCTCGGGCATCCCCCATATTGCGATAGTCCCTCATAAGGTTGAAGAACAAACTCTAAAAAGGAGATTATAAAATGGGGGATCCAGGGGATTTTCTCTTAGGCTGCCTCCCCCTCTGGGGGAGAGAGGGGGTCACTATAATAAACACCGAAGAGAATAAAACAATTTCTGGATATAATAGGAGTTCAATAGAGCCAAAAAAAAGAAAAAATAAAGGAAAAAATGTTCAACAAGGCAACAGGCCAGGTTGTCGTCAGGGTATTTTTTGTTCCTGCTCAGAACCTCTTATGCAGTAATATGCCCTCGTGAGTCCCCGGATTGGCTTGACCGGACAGACCGGACATACGCATCCTTTTTTATCAAAGGTGCAGGTCGGACTTTTTCCTGATATACAGAACAGAAGGGCGTTATCCGCCCGCATGCACTCATTATACGTCGGGCACGGTTCACAGATGCATTTTGCCCGGTTATCCGCAATGATGGTATCCTTGTCGTTGATCATGGCGTCCCACTCTTCGCGTCAATATCCGGCACCGGTTCAGGGCAGGGCATACGGGACCGGAGATCCGGATTAATAATTAATTATCACGGGCTCCCTGATAATGAAATCATGCTATGTTTAAAGATTATAGTCAAAGACCTTACATTTAATACTGTTTTAATTATTTTGACCGCATTAACCTTCTTTTTCCCAGATTCGACCAATTTTTGCCCATTTAAATAATACGAGTTGTCTTAAATCATAGGTTCTTGACTATAAATGACTACAGGTGGAGATTTTTATAAGCCCTGGTATAAACGGCCATATACCTACCGGATTACGCAGGAACCCGACTGTTCCTAAGGCCGGCTGCAGATAAAATAACCATATATTTTCCGTTGACTGCGTATTTATAAAATTATTTTTTTACACTTTCACGTGTGAAACATTTAAAATACATCTTGAAAATCTACGCGAAATTCCGGTTGGTGCATCCCGGCTTAATGTTGTATGCGCTTACTCTTTTAAATGACAATTATCACAGTGATATTAATTATAGGTGATTGGGTAAAGTCCACCACTAACCATAAGGTAGTGTGGACAAATGCAATGTATGGATTTTCGGGAGATTGGGAGACTCGTATCAGACGATAGAATCTCTCTTGAATATCTCTGGAAGAATCATGAAGACGTCGTTTGTATTTCCTGCAGTTCGACGGATTTTTATTACCTGGGACGATGGCGGGTACGATGTAAACGGTGTAGGAGAGATATCTATCCCCTCAAAGGAACGAGATTTTCCCTCCTTCGGATCACTCCGTCCCAATGGCTTTCACTCATCAAGCTGTTTGAGCTCTCTGTATCAGCCAGGAAATCTGCAAAGGATGTAGCTTTGAGCTATAAGACTGCACTGAAAGCTTTCGACCTCCTTAGACGAGTTCTTGTTGAAGATCTTGCCCGGTCAGATGCGCTCCTGAAGGGAGAACTTGAAGCTGATGAATCCTATTTCGGAGGAC
>JAPKXT010000077.1 GCA_026394695.1 Methanoregula sp. | reverse complement strand
GGTACGAGTCGAAACGCTCGATTCACCGATCGGCAACTTCCCTCTTTATCTCGCAACCGACTTTCTAATCCGATTCCTTTTTGCTGGAGTTATGACGGGAGTTTCTCGCTTCATACTAATTCAACCGCGTAAGTCCTATATCAATATAATAAAAAAATGAAGCAATCCGAAATATTCTGGTAGTTCAATGAGACAGGAAAGCGTTCAATATTTTACCGAAACAGAAAAGGAGTTCGCCAATCTATTAATCAAAATTGGAACGAAGAAAAATATTGCGAAGGTGCTTGTATTCCTTGCAAACACACCAGAAGCAACCCCTCGGGAAATTGAACGCGGTATCGATATACGCCAGCCTGAAGTGAGCATCGCCATCAAATACATGGCCGAACAAGGCTGGATTAAGAGTATAGAGATCCCCTCATAAAAGAAAGGCCGCCCGCAGAAAAACTATTCACTGGCAATCCCTGTGAGAGAAATTATAGCCGTCATCGAAAAAGCAAAAATGAAGGAAACAAACCGTCGACTCGAACGTATCAGGAAAATAAGAGATAATCTTTGATACAATTCTGGCGAAGCCTCTTTTTTCAATCATTTTTCCGATTTTCCCCTTTTTTAAAACCTCCGTTGATGAATTCTATTCTTCGCCTTATTTATTTTCCAAGAAAAATTGGTATATCCGAAAAAACGACCTTCATATTCGCATTCCGGCAGCCTTTCCGGTGTCCGGATGGGCTAAACAGGTGGCGAAATCTGCCTTGATTTTAGGGCCTTTGGTGACCAATAGGTGAGGTGCAAATCTGCCGTATTTTGGCAAACTGATGTCAATAAGGTCTCTGTTTCCATACGCATCAAAACGGACTGTTTTACGGGGTTTTCTGGATTGGGATCGGGGAAACTGAGCCCAATCTGGGCGTATTTTCGCACATGACTCTTTATCTCCGGATCTGCTATTTTTTAACTTGGCGGGATGTACCAAAACAGATGTAAAACAGGGCAGAGAACCAGGGGTTTGATACCCCACGCCCCTCACCACATTTTCTTCTGAAACAATACTCTTTATGCCCGATAGTTTTTTTCATAATACAGTATTGGCCGTGTGTTTTTACGTCAACACCCAAACCATCCCGTTCTCCATTCTCTCGATTATAACTCTACTCTTTTTCATCCGATATCTTTGATAATAATTCATGGACACTTCAATAAAATAAAAATGGCAAGATTTATCATTTCCCCTACCCATGATCGCAGTCATCATATCCGGGTGAGTCGGATTGAGGGAGTTATATTGAGAGCAAACATGCCTCTTCAACTGGTATCCAACAATCTCCTGGCAGCTGAAAAATATCAGCCGTCGGCTGGTATCGGAACCAGTGCCTCTCATAAATTTTACTCTGTTCTGCAAAAAGAGCGAACGAAAGAAAACCAGTCTGGAAAAAAATGAGTTCCCTGACTCCCAATACCATGAATCATAAGGCAACAGAAGAGGAGTTACGTGAGAGTATGGAGAGCTTTAAAGCTCTGGCAGAGAACGCCAATGATGGGATCCTCATAGCTGCGGCAGGGGGAGCCCATATGTACGCTAACAGGCGGGCAGGTGAAATAACAGGTTACAGTGTTGCCGAATTGCTAAAAACAAGCATTAAGGATTTGGCAGCCCCCGATGAAGTAAAGAACCTCATGGAAAAGTTCAGAAAAAGAATTTCGGGGGAGGATATTCCAAAACAGTATGAAACCCTAATCATCCGCAAAGACGGTAGAAGTGTGCCAATAGAGATTACCGCTGCAAAGACAATCTGGCATGGGCAACCCGCCATTATGGTCATCATCCGCGACATCACCGAGCGCAAGCGGGTGGAAGTGGCACTCAAAGAAAGTGAAACCAGATTACACCAGTTGGTCGAAAGCACCACCGACTGGGTCTGGACAATCAATCTTGAAGGGTACCACACTTACAGCAGCCCCGCGATTTATGACCTTCTGGGATACCAGGTCAGTGAAATTGTGGGCACCTACGCCTTTCCCCTAATGCATCCCGATGATGAACCCCTTGTCAGGGACATGCTGAAACAGTGCATTGAGTTCAAGGTGGGGTGGCACAATGTTCCCATCAGATGGTTGCACAAAGACGGTTCTGTGCGTTTATTCGAAAGCACATCCAGCCCGCTGGTGGACACCCACGGACAGATCACAGGGTTCAGTGGAATTGATCGTGATATCACCGAACGCAAGCGGGTAGAGGACGCGTTGCGGGAGAGCGAGGCGAAGTACCGGCTCATCGCTGATAATACCGCAGACAGTATCTGGATCTTCGATATGGATATGCGCCTGCAGTACATCAGTCCGTCGGTAAAGAATATGAAAGGATTCAATGTCAAGGAGACGTTGTCACAGTCACTTGAAGAGATGATGACACCAGCGTCTCTTGAATCGTTGATGAAGCGTTTCCATCAGGAGATGGCGCTGGAGGCTTCGGGCACAGATGACCCTGACAGAACCGTCTCATTCGAGACCGAGGAGTACTGCAAGTCCGGTGCAACGATACTGGTAGAGAATTCTGTAACACTTATCAGGGATTCGCAAGGCCGTCCTGTCGGGATGCTGGGGGTATCGCGCGACATCACCGAGCGCAAACAGATGGAGGATGCGCTGCGGGAGAGCGAGAAGAATTATCGCAATATCTTTGACAATGCAGTCGAAGGCATCTACCAGGTTACCCCTGAAGGAAGATTCATCAGAGCTAATCTTGCCGCTGCCCGTGTTCTCGGGTATGAATCAGCGGATGAACTGATGGTGTCTGTTACTGATATCCAGTCTCAGATTTATGCATACCCGGAGGACAGGGACAGGGCAGTAAGGATCATACGGGAGACTGGAGTCCTGAAGGACTTTGAGGTACAATGCCGTCACAAAAATGGAAGTATTGTCTGGGTCTCCTTCTGCGCCAAACCCGTTCGGAATGCAGAAGGTGCAATCCTCTACCATGAAGGCACCAGCCAAGACATTACCGACCGGAAGCAGGTAGAAGATGCACTCCGCAAAGAGCGGGATTTCGCTAATAGCATTCTTGGGACGGCACAGGTTATTATCCTGATTCTCAACACGGAGGGGCATATCGTCTATTTTAATCCCTTTATGGAGGAGATTTCCGGTTATAATCTGGAGGATGTGAAGGGCAAAGACTGGTTTGAGACGTTCCTGCCATCTCACATTCAGGAAAGTGTCCGGTCTTTGTTCCAAAAAGCCATTGGGAATATTCAGACACGCGGCAATGTTGACACTATCATCACAAAAGACGGACGCGAACGACAGATAGAATGGTACGACAGGACGCTCAAGGGGGCTGATGGCAGCATTGAAGGACTACTCTCCATTGGACAGGACGTTACCGACAAGAAGAAAGCAGAGGAGGCGCTGCGTGAAAGCGAGGAACGTTATAGAATTCTTACCGACGCTGCACATGATGTGATCTATACGTTGAGTCCGGAGGGCATGGTGACGTTTATGAATAGTGGTGGATCTGCATTAATCGGCATGCCCCCCGAA
>JAPKXT010000054.1 GCA_026394695.1 Methanoregula sp. | reverse complement strand
AGGAGTCATGTTTACATCCCACCCGATTACCGGCGAGCCTCTCACGATTATCGAGGGGTCGTGGGGTCTTGGTGAAGCGGTTGTTTCCGGTTCGGTTTCACCGGATAAATATATCTTTGACCAGCGGTCGGAGAAAGTTGTTGACATACTGGTTTCGAACAAAAAAGTGGAGATCATCGCTGACGGGGACCACGGCACCAGGATTGTGGACATAGCGGGTGCCCGGCAGGATGCACAGGTATTGTCCGAAGCGGAAATTACAAAACTTGCCACGTATGGCAAGATCGCAGAAGACCATTATGGTATCCCTCAGGACGTAGAATGGGGTATTGTGAACGGGACGATTTATATCCTCCAGTCCCGCCCTATCACAACCATAGGCAACAAGAAAGAGGCAAAGGAGATGTCAGGACAAAAACAGAGCGGAAAAATTATCCTGCAGGGACAGGGAGCGGCACCCGGGATCGCTTCCGGCAGGGTTGTCATCATCCGGGATGTAAAAGACACCGGAAGTGTGAAAGAGGGCGACATTCTCGTCACGAAGATGACAAGCCCTGACATGGTACCGGCGATGCGCAAGGTCGCCGCAATCATCACTGATGAGGGGGGGTTGACCTGCCACGCGGCAATCGTCAGCCGTGAACTGGGGACTCCGGCAGTCGTAGGAACAAAGACTGCCACCAATGTACTCAAAAACGGGCAGCTTATTACGGTTGATGGCGAGAAAGGTCTCATTTATGAAGGTGAGATTGCCCATGCTGCTCCAGCACCGGCGGCTACCGCTCAACAGGGAGTAGCAGGGTATGCAAATGTTATAACCGCAACGTCTGTCAAGGTGAATGTTTCCATACCCGAAGCGGCAGCCCGTGCTGCAGCGACCGGAGCCGATGGTGTCGGATTACTGCGGATAGAACACCTGATCCTTGGGCTCAACAAAACACCCGGCTGGTTCATCACCAACAATAAAGAAGAGGATTTTGTCAAGGAACTTCACGATGGCATCAAGATCGTGCTCGATGCCTTCCCCGGTAAACCGGTATGGGTGCGGACACTGGATGCCCCGACGGATGAATTCCGGAACATGATGGGGGGAGAGAATGAGCCCCACGAGCATAATCCCATGCTCGGCTGGCGTGGAATCCGTCGCGACATCCAGAGCCCGGATCAGTTCCGTCTCCAGGTTGAATCGTTCAAGCGCCTCTGGAAGGAGGGGTATGATAATCTCGGCATCATGTTCCCGATGGTATCCCATCCCGATGAGTTTTTAGCGGCAAAGGCGATGATGAAGGCAAACGGGGTCGATGTTGAAAACGTCACGCTCGGTATTATGATCGAAATACCCTCAAGCGCGATCATGATCGAGGAGTTCCTCAAGTGTGGTATCAGGTTTGCCTCTTTCGGGACCAACGATCTTGTCCAGTACACGCTGGCAATTGACCGGAACAACGAAAATGTTGCTGATATGTACCAGCCCCAGCACCCTGCCGTGCTCCAGCTGATCCATAATGCGATCCAGATGTGCCGGGAATACAATGTCGAATGTTCAATCTGCGGGCAGGCCGGCTCTGACCCGAAGATGGCAACATGGCTCGTCGAGCACGGGATATCCAGTATCTCGGCAAACATCGATGCAATCGCCAAGATCCGCGAGGCGGTTGCCCGCACGGAAAAACGTATTATCCTTGAGGCTGCGAGAAACCGCGATGCTGAATAAGGGTTGTTCTGAAGAAGAACTCTTCTCTTTTTTCTTCCAAAAAAAACGGGAGGATATTGACCACAACTATATTTTGAGCTCCATGTGCACGCTCCCCCATGCAATCGCAGTACGGGCGCACTGCATGTTCATGGAGACAAATCTTGGCGATCCCGGGCTTTTCCCGGGTACGGCATCGCTCGAACGGCTCCTCATCAAGCGACTGGGTACTCTCTTCCATCTTCCTGAGGCGGGGGGGTATGCCACGTCGGGAGGGACAGAGTCGAATATCCAGGCACTTCGTCTCGCAAAAGCCCGGAAAAATGAGGTTTCATACCCCAACATCGTTGTACCAGAGTCCGCTCACTTCTCATTCAAAAAGGCCTGCGATCTTCTCTGTCTTGAGATGCGAACCGTACCGCTCGGTGCGGATTTCCGGATGGACGCGACGCCCCATCCCCTTTGACTTTGCACTCCCGGGTGTCACGACCATTGCTGTTGATCCGCACAAGATGGGTATGAGTACTATTCCTGCCGGCTGCCTGCTCACCCGGGAACCGGATATACTCCACACGCTCAATATCGACACGCCCTACCTCTCGGTAAAACAGGAATACACGCTCGCGGGCACCCGTCCCGGTGCTCCCGTTGTCGGGGCGCTTGCCGTGCTCGACTACCTTGGTGTTGAGGGAATGACGGCAATCGTTTCAGGATGTATGAAGAATACCGGGCGATTGATCGCCGGTATGGAAACATTCGGCATCCCCCGTGCTGCTACTCCTGATGTGAACGTGGCGACTTTTGCCTGCAGGGAGGTTCCCGAACCCTGGAAGATCTCGTGGACCCGACAGAAACACCTGCGGGTTGTCTGCATGCCACATGTCCACCGCGATCGTATTGAGGCATTTTTAAAAGATATTGGTGAAATGTATGCTTGATAAACTGGTAGCATCCCTTGAGACCTGCCCCATGGTGAAGCGGGGAGAATATAACTATTTTATTCACCCGATTACCGATGGCGTACCCATCGTTGATCCTGCACTCCTTCGTGAAGTTTGCACTGCAATGGTCAGGATGCTCGACTTTACCGGGGTGGGAAAAATTGTTGTTGTTGAGGCAATGGGTATTCATATCGGTTCGATCCTGTCGACCATGACCGATATCCCCATGACAATCATGCGCAAGAGGGAATACAAATTACCTGGTGAGATTGCCGTTCACCAGACGACCGGCTATTCAAAGGGTGAACTCTACCTCAACGGGGTGTACGAGGGAGACCGGGTTGTGATCATTGACGATGTTATCAGTACTGGCGGCACGATGAAAGCTCTTTTAAAAGCCCTTGAAATTGCCGGCGCTGAAGTTGTGGATGTCTGCATTGCAATTCAGCGGGGTGATCCGGATATCGGGCGACCGTATAAGTCACTGGTAAAAATTGAAGTGACAGAAAAGGTGCATGTAGTTGAACGGCACCTCTGATCTTATTGAGAACTTAAAAAAGAAGGGAGTAAAACGTGTCGCTCTCCAGTTCCCCGAAGGGCTGAAGAGGCGTTCAACAGAGGTTGTTGCCGCACTGAAAGATGCCGGTTTTGACGTGATTGTAAGCGGTGATCCCTGTTATGGTGCCTGCGATCTTGCACTCGATACCCTCGCATTCGCTGATGTGCTCGTCCATTTCGGACATTCGCCCGTCGATAAGCAGCCGCAGGTAATCTTCGAACCCTACCGGATAAATTTTGATGTCGCGGTACTGGAGAATGTCCTCCCATTCCTGAAAGGACGAGCTATTGGTCTTGTCACTACGGTCCAGCATGTCCACCTGATCCCTGCGATGGAAGCGTTCCTGCGTTCAAAAAAGATTACCGGTATTGTTGCAGAAGGTGGTAGGCGTACACCGAACCGTGGACAGGTGCTCGGGTGTAATTTTGCTGCCGCAAAAGCGACCGGGGCGGATGAGATTCTTTTTGTCGGTACAGGACTCTTTCACCCCATCGGTATTGCACTTGCTACCCATGCACGCGTGATCGCGTTT
>JAPKXT010000218.1 GCA_026394695.1 Methanoregula sp. | reverse complement strand
TATGGGGTTTTGCTCGGTTGACAAGGCCCCGTCACCAAATTCCCAGGCATAAGTCAGGGGGGTAGTTCCGGTTGAATGATCCCGGAATGTAACCGTTGCCGGTACAACGTTATAGGCATAGAGCGCATCAAAATCGGCAACCGGTGCCAGCCCGACTGTGATGTAGCCGGATTGCTCACTGACGGAGGCAGCAGATGCCATCGGTAGTATAAGGGCTACGAGCAGCAAAGTAATGGCTGCGTATAAGCCGTAATTTTTTCGTGTCATGATCATCACAGACCAGACTTATTGAAGGCAATCTATATTTAAATTATCATTTCTTCTTCCAGTTTGTGTGTGATAAAGAAGGTATCCCCTTAGTTTGTGGTACTATATCGCTGGTTTTTGTCATAAACTGGCTGGATTTTCCCTGCGAATCTGCAAAATTTTCATTACTTTGGTGTGAGGTCGATTGGTTTTATTCAGGTCAAAAAAGGTTAAAAAAAGATCGTGCAGTAACACTTCCTGGTGAACATGGGGCTTGTGTTTAAAAGATTTTTTGCTATTCAGATGATATGGCTGGTCAGATCCTTTGTTATGACCCAGTCACAATAGAAGCAATGGAGCCCTTTTGGCAGCACCGCGAATTTACTCTGGATTGGTTCGTTGGTATTCGAGATGCATCCTGGATTCGGGCAACGGACGAGTCCTACAATAAGTGCCGGGATCTCGACACCTTTCTTTTCGCAGACCTTAAAATTCCTGACAATATTGATGGTTGCCCGTGGTGAGATAAGAGCGATCCGATCGACCTCCTCTTTCGAGAGTTCCCGGTTAGTAAGTTTGACAATATCCTTACAACCCATATTCCTGCTCGGGACATTGGTCGCTATAGAAAGAGCTTCTTGTGTTGTACCGGTTATCCCAAGGATCTTCACCACATTGAGTGCCTCCCCGCCATCAATATGATCGATCACTGTCCCGTTTTTGATCCTTCGGACAAGGAGTCCTTCATATTCGGTGGTTTCGGTTTTCTTCATTGCATCACCCGCATGAGCATGGCCATCCGCACAGGAACCCCGTTTCGCGATTGTTCAAAGTAACGTGCGTAGGGTAATTCGTCAACCCTCGGATCTATCTCGTCCACTCTGGGAAGGGGATGGAGGACGATGAGATGTTTTTTGGCACCTGCCAGAAGTTCCGGGGTAATCCGATAACTTGAGGCAACGTTAAAGTAGGACGCCGAGTCGGGGAAACGTTCACGCTGGATACGGGTGACGTAAAGGACATCCACGTCACGAATTACTTCATTGATGTCGTCATGTTCGATAATTTCCATTCCTTTATCTGATAGCTCCGCTGCAAGAGTTGCGGGAAGCTCCAGTCCTTTTGGGGAGATGGTATGCAATCGGGCATCGTAGAGAGAAAGCGCAGAGGCAAGTGAATGTGCTGTGCGACCATATCTCAGGTCACCGATAAGTGCCACATCTATGTTGTCGATGGGCATTGACTGGCGGATAGTGTACAGATCGAGAAGTGTCTGGGAAGGGTGCTGGCCAGCACCATCCCCGGCATTGATCACCGGGACTGTCGCAAATTCAGCTGCAAGTCTCGCTGCTCCCTCTTTTGGGTGCCGGATGACGATCGCATCCGCGTACCCGCTTACCACCCGGATGGTATCGGCAAGTGTCTCTCCCTTGGCTATTGAGCAGGCTTCAACGCTTACGACGGAATGTGAGGTACCTACCAGCCGTGCAATAGCGGATTCAAAAGACATCCGCGTCCGGGTACTAGGCTCAAAGAAAAGAACGGCAAGAATTTTACCATACAGAGCATTCTTATCGAATTTTTTCTGGTCTATCTGCCGTGCATGGTCCAGCAGTGAATCGATCTCGTTCCGGCTAAAGTCCCCGATGGATATAATATGTCGCGTTTTTATCCCTCCCGATGCGTTCGTACGAATATTGGATCTTCTTTGTTCTAATTACCTATCTTTTGGAGGAATTGTATAATGAGCGCACAAAAATCCGGAAAGAAAAACGTATTGACGACGAAACAGGGATGATCCCGTGAACCTGCAGGAACCGTGACCAAGGAGAGAAATGTGTCCCTCTTTTTGGTGAAATTATAACAGAATATAAATGTCAGGAACTGCCGGAATGGTGTTGAACCCAGTTTTTGCGAATCGGTGTATGCCAGGAATCAACTGTAGCATGGTAAAAGTGGCAATGTCAGGCAAAAAAGATAATATATAAATTCGGATTTGAAAAATGTATAACAGATGCTTCTCTTTCTTGCGGTACTGTTTTTCTTTATTGCCCTGTTTCCCTATATGATTTATTTAGCGGGCATGTATCTCGGCAAAAAATCCGAGCAGGTTCTCTCTCCCCAGATATATCCAGATATCAGCATAATAATCTCGGCTTATAATGAAGAACAGGTTATAGAAAAAAGAATTGTTAATATTCAGGAGTGCCATTACCCGAACGAGAATATTGAAATTATTTTTGTTGACGACTGCTCAAGCGATAACACAAAAAATCTGGCAAAATTGTATTTAGAACGCTCCGGGATAAAATATCATCTCATTGCAAATACAGAACGATTAGGAACGAACAGGTCGTATAATTATGCACTCACGAAAGCACATTATCCCATTATTGTGACCACCGATGCCGATGTATTTTTTGAACCCGATGCTCTTAATTATCTCATCGGGCGTCTCTTAAGCAACGAAAAAATTGCAGCGGTAACCGGAGAACTCAGACCGCTCATGAACACGAATAGTACAACGATGCTTGAAGGAGTATATCGATCGTTTTATGGTCGCATGGGTGACTGGGAAAGCGCACATGATTCGACATACAATTTTAATGGAGCCCTCGTTGCTTTTCGTTCTGATCTCATAAAGAGAATAAATGATAAACGCGGGGCTGATGATGCAAATACTGCATTTGAGGCAATCCGGAAGGGATACCGGGCAGTTTATGAGAGTAAAGCGATTGTTTATGAAGATATTCCCCGGAGTTTTAAAACCCAGTACCGACAGAAGACGCGAAGGGCAACAGGACTGATTGAAGCGACCTTGTCAAATCTGGATCTTTTAGGAGAAAAAAACCGTTTTTCCCGGTTTTTTTACCCGCTGCGAATTTTAATGTATTTATGTACACCTATCCTTTTTTTCATCGGTCTGATTGTATTATTGCTCTGGGTATTCCAGTTTAATCCGATCTTCCTTCCTGTACTATTTTTGCTCCTGGCAGTTGCAGGGATATTCTGGAGACAAAATCTGGTTTTTGCTTTTATCATAAACCAGTTTTATCTCCTGGCAGGGTTATTGAATCTCGGTAAAGATATGCGGGTATGGGAAAGCACCTCCGATAAAAAAAAGGGGAAATCTTCTTAAAAAAAGTCCCCTGTTACGAAGTAAATTCAAAATTCGGCTTTGTTGAACGCACATGAACGGGAGTTCACACCCGAACAATGAAAATCAATTAGTTACGAGAGTCCCCCGCCTCAAGGCCTCTCCGAGGCACGGCGGGGCAAGGAGGTTTCAGCATTTTCAGTCACTTAAACCGCCGCGGGGGTGCCCTGTTTTGGGGCGGCGGCGTTCATCGCAATGGTAAAAGATGAACTTTCTCCCATTATATCTGATTATAACGATTTTCATGGGAAATCCTCTTTTTCTCTGTAATTCGCTTATTCTCTGCAGCCGCCAGGAGGGTGACCCCCGCTCTCCCCCAGAGGGGGAGGCAACCCAAGGGGAGCATCCCCTTACCTCCACTTTTGTTAAGGTTTTTCATCAACCTTCTGATGATTATCGCAATATTGGGGGATGCCCAAGCGGCGGGGGCGGAAGCACGATGTGCCGGAGCCCCCAAGAGCGATTGCTTGTTTCTTTGAAGATTTCAACAAAGCCTCTTCTTAAAATAGTAAAAAAACCTGAAATTTCTTTTTTTTGGAGATTTTGCAAATCACAATTTCTCTTTCCTCGTTCATAGGATAAAGTATAAAAACGATTATTTCCTCGCGATCGTTACATAGCCTGAATGGCTCACGCTCGTGGAAGGTCGTGTCCCTCTCTTTGAGCGGGTCATCTCCCGCTCGATCAACTCGTAGGTGTGTATCTCGCTAAACAGCCCGGTTGCCGCGTCCACTACAATTGCCATCTGTTCTAAAAACGGGGTGTAACACGCGAGATAGCCACCGGATCGCAACAGAGAATATGCGTGCGTCACATGCCCGGGCTGGATCTGCAGGTCGAGATGCACTACATCATAACTTCCTTCCGCTGCAAGGAAGTCAGCGGCCACGGCTTCCACATTCGGCAGTTTCGCCTCGGTTATGTTCTTCTTTGCAAGAGCGGAAAATTCCGGGCGCACCTCATACGTCTTCACGGTCTTTGCCACACCGCCGAAGTAGATCGCGGCAATCCCGCTGCCGGTGCCGGCATCGAGTACATCGTCGTTGTGGTTCATGCCGGTATAGGCGATGACAAGCCCGATGTCCTTCGGGAGCATCGGGGCTCCTGACCGTTTACCATACGTAAAAAAGTCAGTTGGTCGAGGGATCCTGACCGTAAACTTCGCACCGTTGTGCGTAGTCATGATATCCCCTCCGGAGAGTCCTACCAGCTGGCTGAGGTCCAGTTGTCCCTTATCGGTGCCGAGCGTGCCCGGCCCGGCTTTGACAAAAAATTCCCTGCCTTCGCCGGCAAGGATTACGCGGTCACCCGGTTCGATCATGAGCTGGAGAGGCGTATGATCGCTTCTGCGATATCGCCGTTTGTTGCGACGAGGGCTTCTTTTGCCTTCTCTTCAGAGACGTTTGCCTGCGCCGCCACCATTGTGATATCCTCTTTTAAAATCTCGGGCGCTGCCGGTTCAAACCGGACATCC
>JAPKXT010000140.1 GCA_026394695.1 Methanoregula sp. | reverse complement strand
CAGGCAATATCAGAGTATATCCGTGAACTTGTAGAAGAAGGTAAGGTATCTGCGAGTGGCAGGGGTAATTACGAGGTGACGAAATCCGGTATCGAGTGGGTGCTGGAAAATGCCGAGTCACTTGAATCCTATGCCCGGCACATACGGCGCGATATCATCCAGCAGGTTTCAGTCTGGACTGCCATCGCGGCAGAAGACTTAAACGAAGGAGATGAAGTCGGCGTGTTCATGAATGCCGGATTTCTCTATGCAGGAAAAAAACCTCTGGCGGCAACCGGTACCGTAATTGCGGATGCGAAGAAGGATGAGGATGTCGGTGTTGCACGACTAAACGGGATCATCGAACACAAAGAAGGGATGATTCATGTCTGCAAGGTACCGCGGATCCAGCACGGGGGTTCCAAAAAGATCCAGCGGGACAAACTGCTGGAGGTCACAAAAACGGCCGGTATTGTTGCTGCGGTAGGACTTGAAGCATATATTACTCTTCTTAAAGCGGGGAAAAAACCCGATATGTTCTTTGGTGCACGGGAAGGCGTCATTGAGGCAGCATTCCATGGGATTGACTGTGTGATTGTCATTGTTGACGAGGAGTTCACGGACTTTTTAAAGAGGCTGGAGAGTGTGGAACTCGCGTACGTGATCCATGACCTGATCTCACCATGAAGATTCTTGTCCAGCCCCAGAAAACCGGCACCTACAAACTTCTCTTTTATGATGGCAAACACGTGATGGGTGCCGGTTTTGTCGATCTGACAGAGACGCCGCGTGGACCCCGCCCGACAAAGTACCGCATCAAGTTGGGCGGGAAAAAGGATTACCATCACACACCGTCAAAGGAACTGATCACCCAGCTCCGCGAGGCTGATGTGCGCCTTGTCAAATCCGATTCAGCGTTTGAAACGTTTCTTTCGGATTTTCAGATCAGGGTCGGCCCGGTCGACGCCTGCCGGATGTGCCTGCTCGATGAGCGGTTCACCCCGCTGACCCAGGAAAACTCTGTCAGGTTTGGAAAAGGCGAGAGGATCTGTCTTGACTGCGGGAAGCGTGAGCTGCGCCGTGAAGTGTCGCATATCGGCAGGCTGGGACTGGAGGGATTTTCTCACCTGGAAAATCTGCTCATCACATTCCGTGACCTCGACCGGGTGTTAGCCACGCTCCAGCCGGATAAAAATTCAATGACTGCAGCGCTCTATGATCGTCTTGAACCCCACCCGGTGATGACGACTGCAGCGATTGATGAACTGCCCCTGCCCCGGCAGTTTATTGAAGCGAGTGGCGTTTCCCAGCTCATGCCGGCCCAGCAGCTTGCAGTGGAGGCCGGACTGCTGCACGGAAAAGACCTGCTGGTTGTTGCTGCGACAGCGAGCGGGAAGACCTTTATCGGTGAGATGGCGGGAATCAAAAATTATCTTGAAGGGCGGGGACGGATGCTGTTCCTTGTTCCGTTGGTTGCTCTCGCAAACCAGAAATACGAACGGTTCACGGAGCGGTATGGGAAGATTGCAAAGACCGGGCTTCTCACCGGGGTAAGCCGGCTCAACCTTCCCGAGACCCGGAAGATCGGGGACCGGAACCCCCAGTCACCGATCATCGTGGGTACCTATGAAGGAGTAGACAACATGATCCGCTCCGGGCAGAAGATGGCAAATATAGCGACCGTGGTGATCGACGAGGTCCAGATGCTTGAGGATGCAGATCGCGGGCACCGCCTCGATGGTATGATCGCACGGTTAAAGTACCTCGCCCCGCAGGCACAGTTCCTGTATCTTTCCGCAACCATCGGGTCGCCAAAGACGCTGGCAAAAAAACTGAACTGCAGTCTTGTACAGTATTCTGAACGTCCTGTGGGACTGGAGCGGTATCTCCTTTTCTTAGAGCGAAAACAAAAAATTCCGACCATCAAGCAGATGACTACGGAAGAGTACAAGCGAACCTCATCAAAGGGATTCCGGGGGCAGACAATCATCTTCACCAATGCACGGGCCCGGTGCCACACGATTGCCGATGCACTGGGAATGAGGGCTGCGGCGTACCATGCCGGTCTCACGTCGCAGGAGCGGCGGGATGTCGAAACAAAGTTTCTAGGTGGAAAACTGATGGCCGTGGTCACGACAGCAGCGCTTGGTGCCGGTGTAGATTTCCCGGCATCGCAGGTGATCTTTGACGCGCTCGCCATGGGCAGGGACTGGCTCTCGGTCCAGGAGTTCAACCAGATGGCGGGCAGGGCGGGAAGACCAGATTTTCATGACCTCGGTCGTGTTGTCCTCCTTGCCGAGCCGGGAGGCAGTTATTCCCGGGAAAACCCGTTTACGGAAGAACAGGTTGCCATGCGGCTGCTCAAGGGTGAAATGGAAGAAGTCGCTCCTGAGCATGATTTCGAGAAGAGCTCGGAGGAGTACGTGGCAAATGCCGTTGCGTGTAATGGCGAGGAAGCCGATCTCAACCGGATCAACGGTATGATGGTCGGCAGCGTCGAACCGGTGCTGCCTGAGCTGATTGCCCACCGGCTTGTCGAAAAACAGGGAAGCCGGCTCGTCATGTCACCGCTGGCAAAGGTGATGGCGGAGCATTTTATCGGCATGGAGAGGCTCCTTGAAATCCTCCGGCTTACAAAATTCATGGATGATCCGGTGGATGTGATCGCGGAAC
>JAPKXT010000190.1 GCA_026394695.1 Methanoregula sp. | reverse complement strand
TTTGTTCCGGGAATAGTTATACCGGTATACGTACTGCCACGCGTTCCTGTAATGCGTGAAAGCGCCCCGGAGATCGTCGGATCTGCATAGGTATACGCCCTGGCTGCGGAGGCTCCTCCGGGGGTGGTGACAATAACATTTCCGGCACCGGCTGCATGGGCGGGTGTGGTCGCTGTGATAGAGGTAGCGCTGACTACCGTGAATGTGGTTGCCTCTGTGCCACCAAAGGTTACTGCAGTTGCTCCGGTAACAAAATTCGTCCCGGTGATCGTTACAGCGGTGCCGCCGTTAATCCGGCCGTATGCCGGGGCGATGATGGTGGTTGTCGGGGCTGCTGTATAGGTATATACACCTGTCCCGGTTGCAGTGCCGCCGGGGGTGGTGACAACAACGTTTACGACCCCGGCTGCATGGGCGGGCGCGGTCGCTGTTATCGAAGTATCGCTGATAACCGTGACAGCAGTTGCCGCTGTACCGCCAAGGGTTACACCGGTCGCTCCGGTAAAGCCCGTTCCGGTGATCGTTACAGGAGTGCCGAGCGTTATCGGGCCGGCTACCGGGGCGATGCCGGTAAACGTCGGGACTGCCAGATAGGTATATGCACCCGTCCGGGTTACGGTCTGGCCATCATTGTTGGTAATCACGACGTCCTTGGCTCCAGCTGTGCCGGCTGGAGTGGACGCAGTAATCCGGGTGGCAAGAGTCCTAGTTACATTCGTGGCTGCCACACCGTCAATCGTCACCCCTAATGAACCTCCGGCAACGAAATTCGTACCGGTGATCGTTACAGCGGTGACGCCTGCTGTCGGGCCGGATGCCGGGGCGATGCTGGTGAACGTCGGAGCTGCTGTAGTGGTATAGGTATATTTACTCGTCCCGGTTGCGGTGCCGCCGGGGGTGGTGACAACAACGTCAACGGCTCCGGCTGAATGGAAGGGTGTGGTCGCTGTTATCGAAGTATCGCTGACAACCGTGACACCGGTTGCCGCATTACCGCCAAAGGTTACTGCGGTCGCTCCGGTAAAGCCCGACCCGGTGATCGTTACACTAGTGCCGTGCTGCTCCATAGGTATATGTGCCTGACCCGGTTGCAGTGCCGTTGGGTGTGGTGACAACAACGTCAACGGCTCCGGCGGTATGGCCGGGCGTGGTCGCTGTGATCGAAGTATCGCTGACAACCGTGACACCGGTTGCCGGTGTACCGCCAAGGGTTACTGTGGTCGCTCCTATAAGGTTTGTCCCGAAGATCATTACAGCGGTGCCGCCCAATGTCGTGCCGGACAGCGGGGCGATGCTGGTGAAGGTCGGGACTGCTGTATAGGTATATGCGCCCGCCCCGGTTACGGTCTGGCCATCATTGTTGGTAATCACTACGTCATTGGCTCCAGCAGTGCCGGGGGGAGTAAACGCCGTAATATGGGTGGCGTCAACCCTTACGACACTCGTCGCTGCCGCACCACCAATCGTCACACCGAACGAACCCCCATTAACAAAATTCGAACCAACGATCGTTATTGGCGTGCTGCCTGCTGCCGGACCGGCTGCCGGTGCGATGCTGGTGAATGTCGGTGCCGGCGCCGGGGGATAGATCGTGAACCCATTCGAGAACGTTCCGGTTTGCATGTCGGGATTAGTCACCACAACATCCCACGGGCCGAGGGTTGCACCTGACGGAATTACAACGGTCCCGGTCAGGGTAGTTGCCGATACAAAAGCAACAGAAGTTGCCGTAATAGTAGCGCTCTGGTTTTTCAGAGTGATGGTCGCCCCGTTGACAAAGTTATTCCCATACATACTAATCGGGACACTGGATCCCTGAATACCCTGGCCCGGGCTGATACCACTTACCGTCGGGGAATAAGATGAAACAGTAATCGTATGGGTCGTGCTATCCGTGTTCCCGGTAAAATTTGTAACGGTCAGGCGGACCGTATACGTATTTGCACTGTTATAGACATGTGTGGGGTTCTCAACCGTAGACGTACCATCACCAAAATCCCATGTCCACCCCACCGGGTATCCTGTGGATTGATCGGTAAACTGCACCACCAGCGGGGGTATGCCGGATACGGGCGAGCCGGAGAAGGCTGCTTTCAGGGTATCGGTTGATATTGGCCCATTGTTGATCATACCGGTTGCACTGAAATCCGCAGTGGTCAAAATCGTGGATGCTCCACCACCTTTGAACACAATGTTCACAATTTTTGGGAGGGCCTCTCCATCAGGCACGGTATAGACGAGGGAATCCCCGGCTGACCAGGATGTCCACGATGGATCAGATCCCTTACTAAAAGGCTTCGCCTTACCATCGACAAGGATTTCCATATCTGCACTCTGCAGCGTATCCCCGCCGTTATGATAGATCTGTATGGTATTTCCATAATTGGAGATGATGGCATCCAGCGCCGGGATCTTCTGGATGGTTCCCTGTGAAGTGAGTGCGACACCAATGACTGCAACCGCAATTACTACCACAGAGACGAGCATGATTGCGCCGATGACTTCAGAGACGGCACGCTCTCTGCCCGTATCTGAGTATTTAGTCATGCGGGTTGGTGCCATGCGATATACTCCACTTATCCACAGTTAATCATCTTTATGCATATATCCTTTGAGTCCGGTGAGAATTTTTTAAAAGAGTTACTCATCAAAGTATCCGGACTGGATCCGGCAACAGCGGGATTTTGGTATATTGCTGCCTTATCACGGATCTCTGTCAACCGGGGTTCTTATTACCACAGTACAGGCACAGTACAGGACAATATTGGAATGCTAAAAGACTAATTGAACGATTGTATACCACAAAGGGATTTCTATAATATCATGTCTGTCCGTCATCTGTCCTGCGGGAATGGTCAGAACACATATGATCTATGTTGCCTGATTCGAACCATTCCCGTGAACCGACGGGAAGAATAAAGAGCGGGGATATTCCCTCCAGTAATCTGCACGTCCACTGCTCCCGCTTGCAGTTTAGACGGTTATTTCGCTTCCGATACTGGTTGTGGGTTCGGTTGCAGAATATTTACGAACACGAACATCATCGTAGTTCGTATAACTCCCATAATGGTTTTGAAGGGCGATCTCTCCGGCACTGGCATAGGTATTGTCGGTAATGGTCCCTTTCAAGTTGTCATCATCATAAAGATCCATAACGTTTCCATGCACAACCATTTTTCCTCCATACCAAGGACCAGCCGTATTCCATTTCGCCACTGCACTGCCAATATTTGCCCAACCTGAATAAGGTGGCATTAAAAATACCTGCTCACTGCCAGTCCTTGCATCCCATCTTCCTTTATATCCACGATTGCTTGCAAAAGTCCCTCTGAACACAACTTCGCCAATTCCATCTGTAGAATGCTGATGTTTAAATTCTACTATGCCATCCTGAAATCCACTATACGTAGCAGATGAACCTAATGAGGTATGACCGTAATCACCAGATGTGGTACCTCCACCAGCAACAAGATACCCGCTTTCAATACGGGGGTATACCCCGGATATTTTTTCTACAGTCCATTTACCCAAATCACCGGAAAAGTCATCGAAAAAGTCGAATGTCTTTGTTCCATCACTGGTTGTTGTCAATGATGAATTACCGAAATACATTCTGAAAGTAGTCGTACTGGCGGCCGGAACGTTAACCCAGAACACCGCATTTGTGCCATCAGTTTTCTTTTCCATCCAATAGTCATAAGCGGTAGTGCCATCAGTCCCGATAAAACGTATATCCCCGAAATCTGTTTTCATGTGTGCATCATAAGGTACATTTACTTTCATCTGGTAACTGGCAATTGCCGGGCTGTTTGTAACCGCAATATCACGATAATACGACCATGGACTGAATGTCCGACTGACGTTGATAAATGTAACCTGACTACTCACATTGACCCCTCCGGAATTACTGGCAGTCAATACGATCGAATAATTCCCTGCACCAAATGTCATCACGGGATTTTGAATTGTTGAAAACACTGTTACAGTATTGTTACCGGGAGTAATATTCCTAAAACTCCATTCCCAGCCCGTTGGGATGTTCATTGATGTGTCAGTGAACGTAACTGGGAGTGGTGCGGTGCCTGACAGGGGTGTGCCAGTGAAAGTCGCAACAGGTGCAGGTACGTTCACGGTTATATAATTGGTTCGGGTTATTATGCTGTTGCCACCGGCATTACTTGCCACCAGCGTGACTGAATAAGTCCCGGCTGTAGAGTATGTGTGCGATGGGCTCTGCAATGTCGAGGTGTTTTCAGCACCGATGTCCCCAAATGTCCAGTTCCACCCGGTGGGTGATCCGGTTGACGCGTCCGTGAATGATACAGCAAGGGGTGTTGGGCCCGCCAGGGGTGTTGCGTTGAAATCCGCTACCGGGGTGGGGACAGGAGTTGGGGTTGCAGTGATAGAACCTGTTGGATACAGACCTCCCGCCGACACGGTTTGCGGGACACCCATTGAGGTGATGATCCGAGTAGATGAACCGCCAATATAAAATATCGTCACTCCCTGTGGCATAGGCTGGCCGGGGGGAACGTTGTAATACAGGGAATCCCCGATAGCCCATGAAGACCAGGGGGCGCTATCAATACTCTGGAACGAGTCCTTGAGATCAGACCCATCGACGATGATCGCCATCTCGGCCTTCTCAAGCGAATCACCCCCATTATGGGTAATAATGATTGTCCTGCCGATGGTCGTGATATCCACATTCAGGGCAGGGATCTTTTCCAGCGGGGGCTGGGAGAGGATCGCAACACCTAAGATCGCAACTGCCATCCCGACAACAGCAACCAGGAGTATGGCTCCCAGCGCATCAGACACTGCATTTTCCCGGTTAACCCCAACACTCACTCTACAATCCCGCCCACGCCATGCACAGTTGTTGCATAGGTTGCATTCGATGCAATCACATTCACTCCATAATAACTGGATGGAGAGGTGATTTCGATATAAGTCTCGGTCCCTTCATACCCTTGAATATAATTCGGTATCCCGGCAACTTTGGCAGTGTAACCGAAATAGTTGTACCACATCTGACGTGACGGGTTTGAGGTTGTATTTACCCCGATTCGGATCCATTTTGTATTTGCGGTCCCTTTGACATAGGGCATGGGGGTGATATTTGTCAGCGTGCTCTTAATCTGGATCGGGCTGTTGCCTCCCACGACCCCGCGATTATCCGGAGAAATGGTCAGTGCATTGATATTCACCGTAACGATCTTTTTTGCAGGATCGGTCTGGTTATCATAGGCAAACGTGATCTCCGGAGGAAGTTTATAGGTAACATTTCCATCCATTTGTTCGAGGAATACGCCCCCCATCTGGTAATAATAATTCTGGGGAATCCAGTAGTTATTCTGGGCATGGTACTCGATTGAGCCGAGGGGGATGGGGGATATTGTGTAGGGATTCATTTCGGTAAAGTCGTAGGTGATGTTACCTGTACCTACGATGGAACCGAGTGGTTTACTGACAACAAGTCCGACAGTGTCCTGTGGTCGCAGGGATAATTGTAGTCCATAGGCCTCGTCCATGAGATCGATGGAATACACCGAATACGGTGAGATATTCTGGTATACGACAGTGTTCTGCATGGTCAGAATATCTCCTTTTGCCACACTGAGGGTAATATCCGTGCCGGTATACCGGTTACCCTCTTGATATGTAATCGTACATGCTCCTCCACCGAGAGGACAGGTTACCGACTGGGTCTCATTGTAATGTAAAGAGCGGGGCGTCAGGTTCACTATCGCATACCAGGATCTGCTGCTGACGTTTGTTCCAAAGATGCCATTATTAGTCAGGTCGCCGGGCTGAATATTTGAAATATTAACATACACGTGATTTGGCGTATAATTGACCTGCGCAGGAAGATCAACCTCGTATTTCACGGAATTATTGAGGATTAGTGACTGAGATGTGATTTTGAGTGTTTCCGGCTCCACCGTTCTCTGGTTAATGGCAAATGTCCCACCGGAGTTGACCGGGCTCATCATGGGTATGAAACTGAATGTTCCCTGCGTATAACCCCCGCTGGTTCCCAAAGTAAATGAATTGCTGACCGTGGTTCCAACCTTATTATTATTAAAAAGCGAGTCAAGGCTTAGTTTATATCCAACAAACTGATCCTTCACCTCATTCATATGGAGAATCTCATTCTCCCGCCCCTGCGCAGGAACCCCATACGTGAGGTAAAGAGAGGCTACAACAACGATCAAGCCAATGATCAGCACAAACCCGATCACTTCGGATAGTCCCGCTTCACAAGACTGAAATACCCGGGAATTTTCTCTCATTTCTTATGATTCCTTTGGTAATGTCTCATATAAATGTTGTTCGTCAGAAATTGGGCTTTTTTACAACAGGGTGCAAGGTAAATCTATTATTTCTGGTTGTATATTCCCAAAAAGGGAATCAAGTGAAAAAGGTTGAGTCCCTACCGTTTATACATGGCAGGCACAGAAGAGTTTTGTGCTTGGCTCATAAAATAATAAGAACAGAATCTTACGTATAGCGTGGTATCCAATCGAGGAATTTACGTGTCACTTTCAAAAGGCTGTATTCTCTGCAACCAGGGCGCAAAGATGGTGCTCTTTGTAACGGGACGGTGCCACCGCACCTGCTGGTACTGCCCACTCTCTTCCGAGCGGAAGGGCACTGATACCGTCTACGCTAATGAACATCCCGTAGATATTCCCACCCAGATCATCGAGGTGGCAGAGAATATGAGCGCACTGGGCACCGGCATTACCGGGGGTGAACCGCTGCTTGTCCTTGAGAAGGTGACCGCATATTGCCAGCTGCTGAAAGCACATTTCGGCCCGGAACACCAGATTCACCTTTATACCGCGAAGGCTCCTGCAGATGCAGATCTGGCAGAGATGCAGGGGCTTGTCGATGAGATCCGGCTCCATCCCCCGCACGAATGCTGGGAGAAGATCCTTGAATCGGATTTTATCCGGTCGGCAAAGCGGGCAAAGGAGATGGGGTTTGATATCGGTATTGAAGTACCCGCATTGCCCGGTCTCGAACTGCTCATACCTGCACTTCCGTACCTGGACTTCCTCAACATCAATGAACTGGAATGGGGGGAGTCAAACGCGTACCAGATGCGGGAGCGGGGGTATGAACTTGCAGACGAGCTGCACAACGCAATTGAGGGGGCAAAAGGCTGGGCGGAAGAATTGTGCCGGCACGACAAGGTGCACTGGTGTTCGTCAGCCTTCAAAGACTCGGTGCAGCTGCGGGAGCGATTGAAGCGAATCGCAGAAAATACTGCCCGGCCGTTTGATGAAATTACTCCGGACGGAACCATCGTGTACGGAGTGCTTGAGCCTCTGATCCAGCAAAAAGTGATGTGCACGCAATTATGCGAGCAGGCACTGGAACCAGGTAGTTTTGAGGTGTTTTTGGACCGGATCGAGATGGCGTGGTGGCTGCTTGAAAAAATTGCGGATGAACTGCCCGGGAAAAAATACGTTATCGAGCGCTACCCGAACGGCGGCATGGTAGTCGAGGTGACCCCGATATGATCCTACGGTCTCTTGTTGACCCGCTGTACGAGAAGTATCTCAAGATGCAGTGCAGGCATGTACCCAACCATATCGCTATCATCCAGGATGGAAACCGGCGCTATGCAAAAATGCTGGGAATCGATACCCCGCAGGGGCACCGTGCCGGAGCTGACAAAACCGAGGAGATGCTTGACTGGGCACACGAACTCGGTATCAGGCATATCACCCTGTATACGTTCTCCACGGAAAATTTCTCACGGCAGAAAGAAGAGGTCTCGAACCTGTTCGCTCTCTTCAAAGAAAAGTTCCTTGCTGTGCTTCACGATGAACGGGTTGAGAGATATAAGATCCGCGTGCAGATGGTTGGTGACCGGTCGATGCTTCCTGACGATTTGCTGGCAGCAGTGGTTGCTGCCGAGAAAGCAACACGGGATCATACGGGTTTTACCCTCAATATCGCCCTTGCATACGGGGGAAGAAACGAGATCGTGCTCGCTGCCCGTGAGATCCTTTCAGCAGTCGCAAAAAAGGAAGTAACCCAGGACGCGATTGATGTCCAGATGGTGGAACGGCACCTGCACGAGGGAAAAGGGATCCCGCCAGTCGACCTGATCATCAGGACGGGAAACGAGTGCCGGACATCCAACTTTCTCCCGTGGCTTGCAACCGGGCACGAATCGGCAGTATATTTCTGCGCACCCTACTGGCCCCTCTTCAGAAAAATTGATTTGTTGCGTGCCATGAGGACCTATGACCAGCGGGCTTCATTAAAAAGGGGCCTGAACTGAAAATCCGGCTTTTTTAATAAAGAGAGCGCGATCGTATACTATATTTCTGTTCACGGTCAGATCATCTGGTGAGAAGATATGTCCGGGAAAAAAGATCAAAATGACCAGTGGAGGCAGACATCGGTAGTGATAAGGGCGGATATATTTTCAAAAGCCGGTGAACTCGGGCTGGATATCAGTCATGAATGCAACCGGGCACTTGCCAATCTGGTGGGTATTGATTACCCGCAACAGCAGATTTCTGGTCCGGCAATTTCCGGTCCGGTCATCCTTGATGCGGACAACCAGATAAAAGGACCGGATAGTACCAGCCAGAAAACGCAGGCACCCGTCATTCACCCGGTTATCAATGCAGATGATCCGACCGCCATTACAAAGGTTTTGAAAGCAAAACGACAGCCACCGGTAAAATCCGTTTCGGAGATTCCGGTTTTAAAAGACTCTGCTCCCTCAGAAACAGCAATCGCTCAAAAATTCCCTGCCCAGGGAGTTACCTCCCGGGTGAAAGGAAAAACAGTTGCACCAGATAAAAAACGAAAAGACGACGGTCTGAAAAAATTTGTTGCAACAAAGATTACCCGTGTGGATGCGGATGATGCAGTGATCACAAAAGATGATATGTACCAGGCTTTTACCCGATGGTGCCGGGACCACCGTATTGCAGCGGTACCTGAACGAAAGGTGTTTGCCACTTCACTCAAAAACAAGTTTGCCATCACGGAAAAAACGGTAAACGGTACTCCCTGCTGGATGAACGTCCAGCTCAAATAATCCCGCTATTTTCCAAAACGCCGTATTCGTGACTGGTAATCCCTTATCAACCGCAGAAAATCCACTTTCCTCACATATTTCCAGTTAATATCCGAGAAGAAGAGTTCGGAATATACCGACTGCCAGATGAGGAAGTCCGTGAGGTGGTCTCCCCCGCTCTTGATCACAACGTCAGGAGTATACTGGAAGGTAAGATAGGATTCTATCGTTTTTTCGTCAACATCTTCCGGCAATATATGATCCTGCGCCATCCCGCGGATACATGAAGTAATTTCCTCTCTCCCGCTCTTCCCGATCGCAACAACAACATCCATCCCGGTCCCGGCTACCTCTTCTTTGTCGCCGATGTGGAGGATAAGATGGGAGATATTGCCAATTTTTCTGACATCGGGCAGGTATTGCGTCATTTTTTCCGGAACCGGGGTACTGATATGGAACATAAGGCCCCGGATCCTTTGCTTTGATGACGGGTTATACTTGAGAACGAGATCAGATATCTCATTGCACCAGGAAGTGATGAGGAACAGGTTCTCCGGGGCATCTGCCATATCCTGCCCGCTGATCATGTAGCATATATGCCCCGGCAATTCGGTTATCTGCCGTTTGAGCATATATTCATAGAACCAGTAAATCATCCTGCCCTACCATTACTGATAATAATTATTTTTATAAGACTTCCCCTTTAATTTGTTTAGGTCTTCGCTTTTAGCGTTGCACCGCTTTTTCACATGGGTTGTACTACCCCCTCTACCCGCCATGAACGACCTCTATCCGGGGCGTCCTTGAGTTTTTTTTAGTGATACCTTACCCAAATCAATAAAGTTGTCCGGTGCCCAGATAGTATACGAGTTATATCATGCAGCCCTCCCTGCGGGAAGATTACCTGGAAGCCATCCAGCACTTCACGATACTCAACGGGCACTCCCCCCGGCCTCACGATCTGGCTGTAGTATTTGGCAAACCTGAATCAGAAATCCAATCTGATCTGGGCAATCTCAGGGCGAGCGGGGATATAACAATCGCCGGAGACACATCCGTCAATCTGACAAAGACAGGCAGATCGGTTGGTGAGTGCGTCATGAAAAAACATGAAACACTCCAGTTTTTTTTATCAGAAATTCTCGGCATGGATTCCTCAACAGCATCTTCTGAAGCATGCACTCTCGAACACTCGGTTTCTGATGAAACTGTCGATCGGCTCGGAAATTATCTTAAAAAAACAAGACCATCGGGAAATATCAGCGCGGACGGGACAAAACCGGCCGTGTATGGGTACACGGGAGTGATCTGTGATGAGTCCTGCACTCCACGCTCGTTGCTTGATTTTAACGAAGGAGATGAATTGGTTGTGCGGTGTATCCTGGGACAGTCCTGCGCAAAACGGCTGCTTGACCTTGGAGTTGTGCCGGGAGAGAAAGTAAAAATACGACGGAAACATGGGAAAGATGCACTTGTCCTCCAGGTAAAAGGGTGTGATGTGGCCCTGAGCCCCGAGATCGCTGCTGCAGTGTCCGTGGAACGCTTCTTATGAAGATCGCACTTCTTGGAAATCCCGGCGCAGGTAAATCCCTCATTTTCAACCAGCTCACCGGGTTGGGGGTTGAGGTGAACCGCTATCCCGGCTCCTCTGTCTGTCTGGAATGCGGCAATGTCTGTTATAAAAAAGAGAAGATCGAGATCGTTGACCTGCCTGGGATCTATTCCCTTGACGGGAATTCCGAAGAAGAAATACTGGTCCGGAAATTCCTTGAATCCGGGGAAGCAGATATCATCGTTGCTGTACTCGATTCCACAAAACTTGAACGGAACCTCTATCTCTTCAGTCAGGTAGCCGAATTCTCTCCAAGAATAATTGTCGTCGTCAACATGATTGATGAGGCTGAACGGCAGGGGCTCATTATCGATGTCGATACACTGTCAGGCCGTCTCGGAGTTCCCGTTCTTCTTACTGCCGCATCAGAGGGAAGAGAAATTGACCGCATCCTGCCCCTTGCACTGGGATCCGGCAGGGTTGTGTCCATACAGGTACCCTACGACCACCATATAGAGGCGGCACTCAAAAGCCTTGAAAAAACGTTAGGCACACCCCGCTACAAGAATCTGCTTGCCCTTCAGGGCACTGGCGAAGATCCTATGCTCCTTGATGCTGCGGCAGCTATCGCTCACGAGATTGAACTGCGTCACAGGATGTCAGTCCGCCAGATCATTGCAACGAACCGGCATAACTTTGCCCGGAACATTGCTGCCGCTGCAGTCAGGCAGGGAGATCAGAAAAAAACCTATGATCTCGACAGTCTCCTCACCCGTGTATTTCCCGGTGTCCCGATCCTTATTGCAATCCTCTTTTTTCTGCTCCTGTTTGTCTTTGTAACCGGTTCGTGGATGCAGGAGCTGATTGTTCAGGTCTTCACCACCTATGTTATCCTGCCGTTTGGAACTATGGACTTGCCCCCATTGGTCGAACGAATCGGGTTCTCGGTACTGGTTGCACTGGAAGCCGGTCTCGGCATCGCATTTCCGTTTATCTTCACGTTTTACCTCGGCCTCTCGCTGCTCGAGGATACAGGATACCTGACCCGTGCCGCATTCCTTGCGGACCGTGCGATGCACCGGCTCGGCCTGCATGGAGAAGCGATCATCCCCATGGTGATTGGGTTTGGATGCACGGTGCCCGCAGTGATGAGCCTGCGTATCCTGAAAACCCGCCGTGAACAGACAATTGCAGCGTTTCTTATCAGCATGGTCCCCTGTTCGGCAAGGACCGTTGTTATCGCCGGAATTGTTGCTGCTTTTGTCGGGATTGCCTGGGCTTTTTCCATCTACCTTATCGTGTTTGTCCTCATCATCCTCACCGCAGTCTTACTCAGCCGCATCACTCCCGGTGAACAGTTTGGCATGATCGTAGAGATGTCTGTGCTCCGCAGACCGCAGGTACGCCTGGTGCTGGCTAAATCCTGGCTCCGGATCAAAGAGTTCCTCTTTATTGCGATGCCACTATTGATCATCACCAGCATAGCGCTCGGCCTTTTCCAGTATTTTGGATTGACCGATCTCTTCCAGCAGATGGTTGCCCCGGTAACCGTGACCCTGCTCGGCTTGCCCGGCTATGCGTCCACGGCGCTGTTATTCGGGGTCTTCCGTAAAGAACTCGCTTTTGAGACGCTTGCAGTCCTTGCTGGTACTGCCAATCTCGGTTCGGTGATGACAGCAGCAGAGCTGTATACATTTGCTATAGTGAGCGTTCTTTTTGTTCCCTGCATCTCCACAATTGCAGTCCTCTACCGTCAGCTGGGGGCACGGATTACTGCCCTTATATCGATTTATACGGTTTTTCTGGGTTTATTTGTAGGAGCAATTATAAACATTCTCATGAAATGATCAACCGTTGCATGACTGGCATACAACAGGGACCTTCCCGTTGGATCAGGAATCCGGCGGTTTTAAGTCAGGGAAAAGAGGGTCTTATGGATGCATGCCGTGGATTACCCGGGATATATCTTTTCTATGCTGAACAGGGAATGATACAATGCTGACTTTTATCGGACTCGGGCTCTACGATAAAAATGATGTTTCAGAAAAAGGGCTCGCCTACATCCGGAACGCGGACCATGTCTTTCTTGAAATTTACACCTCCCGGCTCATGGGCACTTCGTATGAAGACCTCAATAAACAGTATGGAAAACCCGTGCATCTTCTTGGAAGAAACGACGTAGAGTTGCATCCCGAGGATCTGTTGAGCAAAGCAGAGCATTCACGTGTAGCGTTTCTCTGTGCCGGTGACCCGATGGTTTCTACCACCCATGCGGACCTGCGGATTCGTGCCGCAGCGAGGGGGATACCTACCGCAATTATTCATGCAGCCTCCATCTCGAGTGCAGTCTGCGGCCTTTCCGGACTCCAGAACTACCGGTTTGGAAAGTCCTGCTCGTTGCCCTTCCCGCAGAAAAACTGGTTCCCGACAACATCCATTGAGGTTATCGCACAGAACCTGTCGCTGCGGTTGCACACGCTGGTGTATCTTGATATCCAGGATGACCGGTATATGACCGTCAACGAGGCGATAGACCTTCTTGAAAAGATGGCAGGAGAGAGAAAGATGCACATACCCCTTTACGTCGGTATTGCCCGTGCAGGATCAGATGATCCGCTGGTTCGGGCTGGACCTGCAGGTACCCTGCAATCTGTTGATTTCGGTCCGCCCCTGCACATCCTGATCGTCCCCGCTGAACTGCATGACATGGAGCGCTCGTACCTGGAGATGTTTGCCGGCTTATGAAGATTGCAGATTGCCAGGTCCTGTTTACTAAAACACTTTCCGTGACGCGAATTGTTGCACCGGAGAGCACACCTTTTTACAAAATCGCTGCCTCTGTCCTGGAGATGGCACGCGCCTATGAAAGCGATGGGATAACATTTTTTGAATCATATGATCCCGTCAATGCTCTCGCGGGTTTTTACTATGGCCTTGGCTGGTTACATTTCGGCCTTTCATCCGGACTGCTTGCCAGCACGCATCATCCGGTCTGCCCATTTTCAGGACCGCAGGAGAAACTCCAGCCCCCGTTCAGGACAAAACTTGAAGAGAAGACACATCGCTATGCACACCTGCTGGATACTGCCAGGTCATCAGTTATGGGTGTTTCGGAGCCTGCAACAACCAGTCATGATTTTGCCGGGCACATCCTTGCTATAACTGCGGTTTATGCAAGACACGGCGATTCCTGCAGGAAGTCTGGCTCACTTGAAGATGCCCTTGCCAGTTTCAGTTACGGGCACGGCTGGCTCGATGCCGGGGTAACCGCCGGTTTCTTCCGCATTGTGGCAGAGCGGGATCTTTTCACGGTCTGATGGTGAGAACTTTTCCCTGCTTGTACGGAGTGCTTGTCCAACACGGGTTCAAGTCATAAAAAGGTTTATAGTATGTCCAATAATGTGTAAAGATACCACGTACATAGAGAAAACGTGCTCATTTTAACGGGGAACACATATGGAGAGGTCACAGGTAAAATGGCTTTATTTTTCCGTTGGATTCTCTCTTGTCGTTTTAGTCATTATCCTGTACCTTACCATTAATGAAAATACTGTCCAGTACCTCAGGGAGATCAACCCCTTCTTCCTCCTTCTCGCATTCTTAACCCATATACTCACCATGTGCTTCTGGGCATGGCGCGTCAAGAAGATGACGGGGTCGCTGGGTTACCGGATTGGATTTTTTTACAGCCTGAACCTTGTATTTGCCAACCTGCTCGCAGCTGCCATTACCCCCGCACAAGCTGGTGGAGAGCCGGTCCGTGTTCACGAACTCTATCGGGCAAACGTACCCCTCGGGGATGCAACTGCAATTGTGATAATGGAGCGGGTACTGGACGGTATCGCGCTTGCTGCACTGGCAGCGTTTGCGATGATTGTTCTTTCCGACCAGTGGAAAAGTCTCGGGACAATCTCAGAAGTTATGGTATACGTAACCTGGATCTTTGTCGTAGGTTGCCTGTTCCTCTTCTATCTTGCGATCAGGCGGCCGGATATTGTGAAAAAAATCGTAAACCGTTGTACACGCTTTTTTACCCGGAAATGGGAGAAAGAAAGAGTCGAAGAATTCATCGAGCGAGCGGACAAGGAAATTAATAATTTTAATGATGCGGTTATCAAGTTTGTAAAAAGTGCCAAAGGAGGGCTCCTATGGGGGATGGTGTTTACCCTGCTCTACTGGATATCCGAGATCGTCACCGCCTCCCTTATTCTTGTCGGGCTTGGGCAGCCACCGCTCATCTTAGAGTCTTTTGTGATCCAGCTCGTCCTTGCAATCCTGATGATGCTCCCCTTAACACCCGGAAGTTCCGGTATAGCTGAAGTAGGAGCGACATCGATGTACGCCCTTTTTATCCCTGCATCGATTGTCGGAATTTTTGTGGTCATCTGGCGTATTGTCCTCTATTACTTCAATATTGCACTCGGTATACTCTCCAGTATCATTATCGTCCGCCGCGAAGCAAAAATCAAGGAATGAAGTCACGTATCCGATAACCTTAACTCTTATACCTGATAGCATCAATCACTGTGCACAGGCATGATGCAAATAAGGTGCGAGGTAAAAGGCGTTTTTGTTGCCCTGAGCGATGCTGCTACCGTCCCGCTGGTGATACTTTCCAACGGGGAAGAAACCCTCCATCTGCCGATTTTTATCGGGCTCTGGGAAGCAATATCCATCAATAGCGCAATAAACAAAGAAGTCCTGCCCCGGCCATTCACCCACGACCTCTTTTTAGAACTGCTTGCCAGATTTTCCATCACGCTGCGTTTTCTGCAGATAGACAGTATCGAGAACGGTGTTTTTTACGCACAGCTTGTAATCTCTGGTGATCACCACGAGGAGTATATCGACTGCCGTCCCAGTGACGGTATTGCTCTTGCACTCCGGGGAGAGGCCCCCATATTTGTTGATGAAGCGGTACTTTTGTCAGCCGGGCAGAAAATTCAGGATCTACCAAAAATGGTTGACCTGTCGACCTTTTTACAGAAATAGGATTTTATGCTATTTTCGCCGCCGTTCAAGTTCCCGCATAACATCGGACAGGTCAATACCTGATGCACGCAGCGCAACGAGAAGATGAAAGATAAGATCAGATGCTTCTTCAACGGTACGCTCGTTCACACCATTTTTTGCAGCGATAATAAACTCGGTTGATTCCTCGCCCACCTTTTCCAGCACCTTATCGATACCTTTCTTATCTGCAAGCAGGCGGCTGGTATAGGATTCCTCCGAGGGATTTTTTGCCCGTTCCTCGATAACGGACCAGATCTCGGCAATAATTGCAGGATTAACGGTCTCTTTCATGCATCCTCCTTCACGAGAAGAACCTCCCCGATATCAAAACCAAAGAACCGCCGGGAGAGGATGCGCGCCTTTTCGATATTACATCCCGACTTTCCGATCGCGATGCCAAGGTCGCTTCTCAGTTTCACAAATACATTCACCGGCCCGTTTTCTGCACTCCGTTCGGTGCCCACCACTTCTGCCGGTTTGAAGATGTTTGTGATAAATTCCTCCGGGGTTTCTGCATACTCCACCATCTCGATCCGCTTGCCGAGCACATTCTGGAGACGCTTGATATTATCCCCTTTCTTGCCAATCGCAAGTCCCATATCTCCCGGGCGGATCACATAGATCACCCGGTCAAACCGGTCATCGATCACGCAGTCGAGTGCTGTGGATTTTGTGAGAATTCGTAATTCCTCAATGTACCTTCGCTCTTTGAAGCCAATATTGCGTTCCATATCAAAATCAGTCCTATTGTATCCGCAATTTTTTAGATATTCGAAATTTTTAGATACGGTTGATTGTTTATCCGGATGAGCCGGATGCTGCAATGTGGTTTAAAGAATATTCACACACTGCTACTGTAAAAAAGTTGTGAAGAGATCCTGAAAAATCAGCGGATTGAGTACGTGATGGACACCTGGGCAGTTACGGTAACATCGCCGGGCTGGATGGGAGTTGGTGTCGCAGATTTCGCCACGGCATCGACAGCATTGTAGTTTTCAAAGAGAACCGGCGCGTAACCCCCGCTGATGTCTGCGCTCTTCACATCAACAATGGTAACGCCAAGTGCACCGGCAACCGTATCCGCATCTGCCCGGGCGAGAGTAACTGCTTTTTTCAATGCCTCGGTCCGGAGTACCTGCGCCTGTGCATCGGAGAGCATAAACTGAATGGAACTTGCCTGGTTTATTCCGTTTGCAACCGCGATATCAATGACTTCACCGGTCCTGTTGACGTCATGAAGCGTGACGGTCAGCGTGTTGGTTACCCGGTAGGAACGGATTTTCTGTTCAAGAGGTGTCTTTGAGTAATCATCATACACAGGATATATGTTGTATCCCGTGGTCCTGAGTGCATCCTTGGGGATATCTGCGGCAACGAGCGCATCGATTACTTTGGTCATCTGCACCGCATTTGCCTGCTGTGCGACTTTTACATCAGCATTCTCAGTCTCAACAGAAAACGTGACCTGTGCCCTGTCAGGAGTGCCAATGATATTCCCGCTCCCATAAGCGTGAATCACGTTTTCGTCACATGTTGCCTGCGTGGCAGCTCCAACGCTGCCGATACTTGTCATCGCAAGAATTACGACAACCAGCATAAGTAAAAAAATCTTCTGCTTCATAATTATTGCATAATCTTACCGGGAAAAAGGTTAAACCTTGCTTTAACTACGAAAAGAGTTGCAGTTATCGATGTAAACCTGTTCCCCAAACGACAATATAATGAGAGCACGTATAGTACCCCGATTGAGCATGGGAGCAACTATCGTAGAGAAGATATTTTCCAGAAAATGTGGCAGGGATATACGGGCAGGCGAAGTGGTAATGGCTCCTGTTGACGGGGCGATGATCCATGATATTACCGGCCCCCTTGCCATCCAGAAGTTCTACGAGATGGGTGGATCAAAAGTGTTTGACCCAAAGCAGGTCATCATGCTCTTTGACCACCAGATCCCGGCAGACTCCATTCCGGCAGCCGAGCACCATGTATACATGCGCAAATTTGCTGCCGAACAGCACATCCACAATTATGATATCAATGAAGGTGTCTGTCACCAGGTAGTGCTGGAGAAGGGAAGAGCAGCACCGGGTGAGATTATTGTCGGGGCTGATTCCCACACCTGCATGTACGGTGCTGCAGGAGCGTTTGCAACCGGCATCGGTTCAACCGATATGGGTTTTGTGCTTAAGTTCGGTGCGCTGTACTTCCGATTACCGGAAAGCATCAGGGCAGAAGTGACCGGAAAATTCCAGCACAGGGTCGGGGCAAAGGACTTAATCCTTTCAATTGCCGCTGACATCGGTGCTGATGGGGCAACCTACCAGGCAATCGAATTCTGCGGGAAGACCGTAGAAAGCCTTGACATGCCGGGCAGGATGACCTGCTGCAACATGGCAATTGAGATGGGGGCAAAGGCAGGAATTGTCGCACCGGATTCTGTCACGTGGGACTACCTGAAAGGTCGCCGGAAAATGAAATCGTTTGCGCTGAACAGCGATCCCGATGCGGCATATGCCGGTCGGCGTTCGTATGATGTTCAGAAGCTGGAACCGCAGGTTGCCACACCCCACAATGTGGACCAGGGGGTACCAGTGGGCAAGGTTGAAGGGACCCACATCGACCAGATCTTCATCGGGTCATGCACGAACGGCAGGTTCGAGGATTTCAAAGAAGCCGCTGAAGTTCTTGGTACCAGGACATTTTCTGACAAGGTCCGGGTCATCATCATCCCTTCATCACGGGATGAGTACCTGAAAACCCTCAGGGCCGGCCTGATCGAACGGTTCGTCACCGCCGGGGCTCTTGTAGGGGCTCCTTCCTGCGGGCCCTGCATGGGCGGGGCGTATGGCCTGCTTGCGCCCGGGGAGGTCTCGCTCTCCACCTCGAACCGGAACTTCCGGGGCCGGCAGGGGAGCACGGAGGCTTTCGTCTACCTTTGTTCCCCGGCTACGGCAGCAGCGAGTGCGATTACCGGCGAGATCACTGATCCGAGGGAGGTGTGAAGATGCGGGCCTGGAAATTTGGTGATAATATCGATACGGACGCAATCATTCCCGGACGGTTCCTGACAATCTATGACGAGAAGGAACTGGCAAAGCACGCGTTTGAAGGGATCCGGGATGACTTTGCCAAGCTGGCAAAGGAGGGGGACGTGATTGTTGCCGGCAGGAACTTCGGCTGCGGATCATCCCGCGAGCATGCCCCTCTCGCTCTGAAAGGGGCCGGCATCAGGGTGATCCTTGC
This sequence comes from Methanoregula sp., assembly GCA_026394695.1. Lineage (GTDB taxonomy): Archaea > Halobacteriota > Methanomicrobia > Methanomicrobiales > Methanospirillaceae > Methanoregula. The sequence continues at coordinate 1,231 of JAPKXT010000190.1, read as the reverse complement.
GCAATCCTTTGCCCGGATCTTCTTCCGGAACGCCATCAACGTCGGGTTGCTTCCTCTTGTCTGTGTTTACACGGGTGAGATTAAGGACGGGAGTTCCATTATTGTCCAGGAACACGAAGGAAAAGTGATTGTCGAAGGAAAAGAGTATACGATCGAGCCGGTCCCTGAATTCATGTACAACATCGTTGAGGCGGCAGGGCTTGTCGGGTATGCAAAACAGTTAAAGGAGGCTCCGGTATGTATAAAATCGCGACGATAGGCGGGGATGGCATCGGCCCGGAGATCGTGGCCGAGGGAAAGAAAGTGCTGGAGGCTGCAGGCGAAAAGTTCAACTTTGGTATCCAGTGGACGGATTTTGATATCGGGGCTGACCGGTACATCAATTCCGCAAAGCTCGTCACCGAGGATGAACTTAAGGAACTCTCCCGATTTAAGGCAATCTATTTCGGCGCCATCGGGGACGAACGGGTAAAACCGGGCATCCTTGAAAAGGGGATCCTGCTCGCGCTCCGCTTCCATTTCGATATGTATGTCAACCTCCGTCCCATCAGACTCTTAAGTGGCGTCGAGACCCCGCTGGCCGGCAAGACTCCTGCGGATATCGATTTTGTCGTCGTCCGGGAGAACACCGAGGACTTCTACGTAGGGATCGGGTCACGGTTTAAGAAGCATGAGAAGAAAGAACTGAACGTAATCCGCGATATGTATAGCGTGAAGTTTGGTCTCGATGTAGAGAGCGATGCTGAAGAAGTTGCGTACCAGATCGGCGTCATCACCCGCGAGGGTTCACGCCGGGTCCAGACCTATGCCTTTGACCTTGCACAAGGAAGGAAGAAGAAACTCACTTCGGTTGACAAGGCAAACGTGCTTTCGGATGTATATGGGCTATGGCGGGATGTCTTTACTGAAACCGCGAAGAAATACCCCGAGGTCAAAACCGAGTTTAACTTCGTTGATGCTGTCACTATGTGGTTTGTCAAGAACCCTGAGTGGTTTGATGTCGTGGTCACGCCCAACATGTTCGGAGATATCATCACCGATCTCGGCGCCATGATCCAGGGCGGGCTCGGGCTTGCACCCGGCGGCAACATCAACCCGAAGGGCACATCGATGTTTGAGCCGATCCACGGTTCAGCACCGAAGTACAAGAATCTGGGTATTGCAAACCCGATTGCCACCATCTGGGCGGGATCATTGCTGCTCGATCATATTGGCGAGCACAAGGCAGCAG
>JAPKXT010000151.1 GCA_026394695.1 Methanoregula sp. | reverse complement strand
CACCAAGGACGTTTGCGATGACGTTTGCGATCTTCTCCGTATTATTGTGATGGTACGAGAACACGATCACGAGTGATTTCACGTTCGGCGATTCTTTGAGATTATCTCCATTCTTTTCCATTTTTTTTACCTTTCCTTTTTATTCTCCTGTGGCAGACCCGGAAGCAAGTGCAGACGGGTTGAATCCTTTAACTATCAGCCAGACCGCCATAACCATTTCCTGCAGGGCCAATGGAAAATCCAGAACTATCTCGCTCGTTGAGAGAGGACCAAAGAAACCGAAAAAAACCAGCAAACCTGCAGCCAGATAGGGTATGATTGCAATGAGACCCCAGCCTGATAACCACCGGGGAATGAGGTTTGTCTGATACAATAAATAGTAAAAAATCAGGGCACCCAGGCAAAAGACGATTGTCTGAACAGGACCAATCAAATCATGTCCTTCGAGTAAAACAGCGCCCAGGGTTTGAAAATACGAAGCATCCGGAGTTCCTGCTTTCACATATTCCTGACTTACGGGTATCAGGAACAGCCAGGAAATTGCCAGAACAATATACATAACGGTCTCAAGCGCCCCCCTGAAAATAACATACCCGAGAGCCAGGGCTTCATTATATTTTTTAAGGATGGGAAACATCATAACGGGAACCATAGCGAGGGCAAGGCCCATAATTAACACAAAGAGGGCTCCTGCTATGATCTGAATCTCATTTGCAGACACTTTAACAAGATAATCCGGATCTCCGAGAATCGGTCCTGTTAAAACAAGACTGAGCATGCCTGCAATCGTCCCGATAATATATAATACTCCCACAATTCCTGCGGTCTTATTGATTGAATTCATTTTTTGTCTCCTTTGAACAGGGAATGCGCACGTTCATTGTATAGATAGCCAATAACTATTCCAAGAAGAAGAAACCTTGCTACATTAAACATTACGCCGATGAGGAAGTAATACAAGGCATTAAAAGAATTACTCATCCCAAAAAAACTTTGAGGAAGATCGATCAGGATTACGGCAATTATCAGGGCGATAAAGCTTATTATCCCGGATTTTAGAACTGGATTTGTTGATGGAATCTTATCAAAATAAAAAAGCAGGAAATAGCTGACACAGTATCCGATAATCATACCCATAGGCAAAGAGTAAACCCAGACCGTTTGAATGCTCCAGTCTGAATAGGCAGCTCTATACTCCGCAGCGATAGGGAGCAGGGAAGTTGCGATGGTAGTTGCCCAGAATACCATTCCTCCCCCAATAGTCAGTTTGAACACCTTCTTTGAGAGGATGGTCGAGCCTGCTTTTGGCATTTTGTCTGTCATTTAAATTTCTCTTACTATTTTATATTTTATTGTTGTGCCCCATGGTTATGACGACATTTCCTTTCTTGTTCCCTTGTTCAACATACCGGTGGGCCTCGACGATCTGTTCCAGCGGATAGCACCTGTCAATGACCGGTCGTATTTTCCCCGCCTCGACAAGTTCTTTTAAGAAAACCAGGTCTTCAGCACGGTCCCCAGCGTGCCCCTTCATAACTGATACGTACGTCCCATCCGGAGCCAGTACTTTCCTGTGATGAACATTATGGTACTGTTGCACAGCAACTATTAACCGGATTGGATGTCAATATTATTTCAAGCACTGACATCTAGTTGCATACGGCTAACTAATTGAGACAAAAATGAAAGCTCATTTTTTCTTTTATTTATTTATTCTCTTTTTCATTAGTTTTACCGCATGTCTTGGAACAAATGTCAAAAATGAAAGTCTGATTCCTCCCTCTATCAACAATGATTCAAAGGATAATTATTCTTCCTTTCGGATAAGTGAGGTTAATTTTTCATCTATTCAAAATCTCGGTTCAGGTTCTATTCATACCAATACATCCTTTGTTGCGCAGATTGCATTACTGGATAAAAATGTTCAGGAGATGCTGCGTCACGGGAGCACTATCCATGGCATCATCGATTTCATGCCATCAAGACCGAAAGGATGGAACATGAGTGTTGGCCCAACGCTTTGGATTGATCACCGGGATATCGATATCTACTTCTCTATCAATGAAACAGGGCGGTTTGTGGAACGATATGAGATCGTGGTGCCGGGATATTTATACCGAAAAGAGCGGTCAAATAATAATACCTGTCTTCTTGATAGAAACGGAACTGCTGTCCTGGCATTCAATGCCAGTGAAATTTGGTTCCCGAAAGAGAACACTTGTTCTTAAAATATAACGGGATTATGTAATGTCCCGAATGGGATGTATTACATTACGTTTGAAGATATGTTTACCCTGCAATTTTACTCCACATATGTGTACAATGATCAGGATTACGTACGAGCACCACCTCGTTTTTGATTTTGTTGATGAAAGCCGGACATAAGTTGTACTAATCGATATTGGTTCACATGAAGAAGTGTATTAGAGTTCGAATCTTTTTTTAAGGCCCCGTCCCCGCTGAAACCCGGGGGCTGGTCGGTCTCGCGGTTGGGGGGCCGCCGGGGGCCGGTGAACGTGGGGAGTCTGGCAATTGCAGGTATATGACGGGCACCAGCCCAGTGTGCATAGAGTGGGGGGATCTGTCGTTCGGTCCCCTCATAATTTTACCGGCATCGGAAGTTTCCGGCACAGCCACATACGGTTTCGCATACTATTATCATCATAAAATCGGAAAGATCGTACCTGAGTATGAAAACCCTCATTGAAGTCCATAAGGAAGGAAAATATTTCGTGGCCGTCGATCTCCTCACGAATGTTGCCGACCAGGGCTTGTCAGAAGAGGTGGCTGTGCAGAACCTCAAGAAAGGACTTGAGGAGCATTACCAGCTGTTAATTGAACTGACTCCCCGGGACCACAAGCTGACCTATCTGGACATTGAAGTGGATAATCTTGTCAAAAATTCCCCTGCTGTCAGCTCTTGAAATAATTAAGATCCTTACTATTTTTGGTTTCAAACCGGTACGCCAGACCGGCAGCCATATTCATCTTCTGCATCCGGAAACCCGGCGACTTGTCACGGTTCCCAACCATCCGGAGATCGCCACAGGCACATTGCAGTCGATCCTCAAGCAGGCTAATATCGAAAAGGAAGAATTCCTGAAGCACGTGAAGTGACTCCTCCACCGGGTCTGGCCGGTGCCGGCGTTTTTGGGGTTTGGGGAAATTCGCGAATGGGGGCTTTTGGGAGAAGGGGTGAGAGCGGAATTGGCTCAGCTAGGCCGGAACCGGAAGGCCCGGGCGCCACCCATCCCCGCTGAAACCCGGGGGCTGGCCGGATCTCGTGGACGGGGGCAGCCGGTGAGCGTGGGGCGTCTGGCAATTGCCCGGAACATGAACGGGCACCGGAACGTGCACGTACCGGAGATTTTGGGAAAGGGTTCTGGTACCACATCCTGAGAATACCAAAACAGTCCGGTAGTACCGGCTCTTTGCTCTGGTGTATATGAATAATTTGAATATCTCATCGATAAATATCAAACGCATATGAGTTTTGATAAAGATCCATTTCTTCAGGTTTTACCGCAAAAAAAACTGGCGGTCCTCATTGATGCTGATAATGCCCAGCCTGAAATTATCGAAGGTTTGCTGGCTGAAATTGCCCTCTATGGTATCGCAAGTGTGAAACGGATTTACGGGAACTGGACCACCCCAAACCTTC
>JAPKXT010000184.1 GCA_026394695.1 Methanoregula sp. | reverse complement strand
TGTGGGTATAGGTGCCGCACGGGACAAAAAGCGCATCGGCAATTGTTTTCTGGAGTTGAACGAGGGCATACATATTCGCCCCGGCTGCAGTAAGCATGTCATTTGACCGGAAGACTACCCGCATGTTGAGTTTGTTCTCCCTCAGGACACACTGGACGAGCTGGAGGCAGGGGCAGTCATCGAGCTTTTCATCGATCACGGGGTTCCATGTAATTGCAATCGCACGCCGTGTTGACGGTGATGATTTGAGTTTGTCAACAATGTAGGCAATCTGGTCGATGTGCACCGGTTGCCCGTCAGCGACCAGACGTTCCCCCCAGTCAAAGAGCCTGCCATGATAGTCGTACTCGAAGGTGGCATGCGAGCCCTGCAACAGATCCCGGGCATACTGTTCAACAAATCTCTGCTGGAACCGTGAGTGCGGGCTCACTGCCGGTTCTGCCAGCGGGGTATCAACCTGCAGGGTAACTTCTTCAAACTCAATGGTTGCTTCGGCATCTTCGGTATGAAGAACCCGGCCTTTTTCGAGGATTGTGGTGATGACCAGCTCGTGTGCCCTTCCAATGCTTGGTGCCCGGATGATTTTCATGATAAAAATTATGTTATTGTATATTGTATAGCTGTTGAAATGATATGAAGAACGAATCGAACCAAAAATTATCCCGTCAAAAATACTCAGCCTGGAAATTCATATAAACTTCCTGATTTGTAAGGTTGTGAGGTTCTGATAACCGGATAACGATGACTGGTGGTTGGTTTATAATTTTGGCAAACAAATCATAAAACATAAAAAAACTTATTGCACAATAACACGCATCATTGTATAGATAATATAGTTATATGATCAAAAAAATCTGCAATATTTAACTATAATACTTGTACTAAAAAGAATGCAAAAAGTAGAACTGATATTCGGCATCTGTCGAACTCGTTCTCAGCTTGAATTGTATGATGTAAACTTTGGAGGAATTGAAAGAATGACTAAGCGATTAACTTTTGCACTTATTGCACTCGCAATGTTTGTGCTCGTTGCTATGTCGCCGGTATCAGCAGACAAGCATTCTACTGGCAACGTCTACTATTACGACGTAGCAAAGAACATCAATGCGGGAGCAACGGTGTATATTGGCGAAGAACATTTAAACATAGCAAATTTTGCTCCCGCTGGTACGGTAATCGGCTATTGGGCATCGGCGGCGAACAGAGCTACAACACCAGCGTCAAAGACTGTTACGATCACAAGTCCTGCTGACTTCACGGTAACAAGTGCAGACTTTGGCATCGGCGGTAGCATTGCTGACTGGTACAATGTTGATGCAGGTGGAAACGGAACATGGCTGGCATTCCGTGCCTCAGATCCGTCACTTGACATCACTATCTGGGATGCTACCATCGGCGCTGATGTAACCGGCAAATCGGTTACAAAGGGTGAGAAGCTTCAGTTTGGCATTGTAACGAACCAGTATGGAGCATTAGGGTATAACCGGTCTCCCGTTTACAATACATCTAACGGAGACGGTTACATTGATCTGAAGGTAAAGACTGAATCCGGTGCAGTACTCACACAGTTGTATACTGCTACAGACGCCTCTACTTGGGCACGCCTTACCAGTATCAATGTTACAGCCCAGCCCTATACATGGGGTTCAACAGCAGGATTAGATATTCTTACTGGTACTGTTGCCGCAGTTCCCCAGTTCAACTGGTCCACTGACGCCACAATTGGTGGTCAGCCAGTATACAACCCAGCCACCTATACAGTCTGGGGCGAGTCACTGCTCAACAACATGAAGACCAAGTACACGGACGCCAGCGGTGCAGCATACACCGGAAAGACGGTCTCCGCGGTACACACCATTACGATTGTCTCTGACACGGTCAAGATCACCGTAAACAAGGACTCTGTTGTCCGCAGCAAACCGTTCTCTGTCACAATTGTCGGCAGGCCCAGCGCTAATTACTGTCTCTGGATCAAGGGTGCATCCGCACTGGACAGCGCATTAGACGACCAGCCACCCCTGTTGACTCCATTCCAGGCAGGAGTGACCACGACTGACACAACATATTGTGGTGCTTACGTACCCCAGAACCTTGGACATTCAATCATAGTTGAAACTGAGCACGCTGGCTCGACGGCCAATAATGCCTTCCGGTATGCAAACGTCTCCATGACAACTGCCGGTACAAGGACGGTTGAGTTCCAGACCAACAACTACACCAAGGCTCAGAAATACACGATCCGTGTTGAACAGAACTTCAGCGGATCGATCAAGAGCGATTCAGTCGATGTAAAGGTCGAGAAGGGTGCAGTCACCGTTGTGGCAGCCGGCGACCAGAGTTACTATCTCGGTGAAGAAGTCAAGTTCTCCGGTACCAACACTGAGTCATTCACGACTTACCTGTTCATCATCGGTCCGAACCTTGATGCAAATGGTGGACAACTGGACGACCCACGTGTTAAGGTTAGCGGCAATGAAATCAACATGGTCTCTGCGGATGTTCAGAGTGACAACACCTGGTCATACAAGTGGGGAACATCATCACTTGCTCTTGATGCAGGTACCTACACGATCTACGCGGTAAGTCAACCCGTTGACAAGTCAGAACTTTCCAGTGTTGCATATGGCACGGTCTCTGTCATTATCAAGAAACCGTTCGTATCAGCGACTGCTTCCCAGTCTACGGTTGCACAAGGTGATAAATTCTTCATCACCGGTACCGCAGAGGGTCAACCATCATCCGTCGCAATCTGGATCCTTGGCAAGAACTTTGATAAGCGAGATACCGCTACCGTAGAAACTGATTCATCATTCAGTTATGAAGTTAAAAGCGGAGTAACCCAGGATCTCTATGCAGGTCAGTACTTCGTTGTTGTCCAGCACCCGATGCAGAACGGCGCGTTCGATATTGATACGGCAGCAGCAACAGCCCCAAGTACTGACGTGTTTGTCATAAACAGGATGCTGAACACCAACTCATCAAGTTCGGCCTCCCAGCCTACCACGCTCTTCAAGCTTGAAGGATCTGGCAGCCTGCAGGGATCCGATGCAGCTGAGGCACTTGTCCAGGGCATCAACGACCCGAACGTCGACGATACCTACACCAAGCTCCAGTTCCTTATCGAGGCACCTCTCATCTCTATCGACACGATTGGCGACAGGCATGTTGGCGACAAGTTCACCATCACTGCACAGACCAACCTCGCGGTAGATGACGAAATCCTCATGCAGGTCTACTCATCATCGTTCAAGCCGACTCAGAAGAGCCAGAGCGGCGAGTTCAGCGGTGCAACCGGTACCGTGAAAGTCACCAAGGGTGACAGCGGATTGAACAAGATCTCGTTCGATGTTGATGCATCAACATTCAAGCCGGACGAGTACATTGTTACTGCAGAAGCTGTTATCCAAGGTACCACCGGTACTGCACTGTTCAACGTTCTTGAAGGCGCTGCCCCAACCGCAGTCCCGACAACCGTTGTAACAACTGTAGTTCCGACAACAGTTGCAACACCCGTCCCGACCCCGACCCCAACCCCGACCCCGACAAAGTCGCCCGGGTACGGTGCATTGATTGCATTAATCGGTCTCGGTGCAGTTGCATTCATCGTCGTGCGCAGGCACTGAACTAACATCTAAAATCTCTTTTTTTTCGTAATCCTTTGTGATAAAATCGTAATTGTGCTCTTGTAACATTCCTGTGTGAATTCACAGAGTTCCCTTCCTGTGAATTTCAGAGTGACACCATTTTGGCTCATCGTCATCGCGTGAGGGTTAGAAATCTTATCAAATTTCGTTCTTGATGTGTCCCACCCCGGATGGGGTCAGTCGGCCGCCTCGTTTTGGGTCTCGCTGGGCAAGGCAGTTTTTTTAGGATCACACTCATAAAAAACTGTAATCGAACCGCCGCGGGGGCGTCCCTTCGGGGGTGGCGACATTCATCGTATTCGGGGGTATGGGGGTTTCAGCCCCCGTCTTTGTAATCCTCTCAATACATGCGTTACCAAAAAAAACAGCGAAGAGCCACCATTTTATTGTCGGAGTGGTCAACGTAGATGTACACAGAAATGCTTTATTTACATGCATCTTCTGGTAAGTGAGGAGATCAACCAGTGAAATTAAGTGCCAAAAATCTGGATATTGCATCACGGGGTGTATTGCTCAATCGGGCTGACGCCAGGGGTATTGGCGTACTGGATGGTGACCGTGTCCAAGTCATCAACCCGAAAAACGGAGTATCGGTTGCGGCTTTTGTAGAGACCACTTCAACTATTGCGCAGCAGGGAACGATTGGTATCTACCGTCTCACAAAGGAGCGACTCCATCTTGATGACGGTACTGAGATAGAAGTCAGGGAAGCGGCGAGATCGGTATCGCTTGATTTCATCAAAAAGAAAATGGATAATGGCAAACTCTCCAAAGAGGAGATGCTGACCATTATCAAAGATGTCGTGAACGATGACCTTTCTTCAGCGGAACTCACGGCATTCATAATTGCATCGTATATCAACCCACTTGATATGGATGAAGTGGAACACCTCACCCGCGCCATGGTTGAAACCGGTGAACAAATAAAGTTTGCATCCCGACCCATTGTGGACAAACATTCTATCGGGGGTGTTCCTGGTAACAAGATCTCTTTGCTTGTCGTTCCCATCATTGCTGCAAGCGGGCTGAAAATACCAAAGACCAGCTCGCGTGCGATCACCGGAGCAGGTGGTACTGCGGATCTCATGGAAGTTCTGGCAAATGTTGAGTTCTCCGCTGGTGAAGTACAGAAGATGACCGAGAAGGTTGGCGGAGTAATCGTGTGGGGTGGCGCAACCAATATCGCTCCGGCAGATGACCGCATCATTCTCCAGGAATATCCGTTCAAGATTGATGCCCGTGGTCAGATGCTTGCAAGTGTCATGGCAAAGAAATTTGCAGTCGGGGCAAACCTTGTTATAATAGATATCCCTGTTGGAGAACACACTAAAGTTCCTACCATGCAGGATGGAAGAAAACTTGCCAGGGAATTTATTGAATTGGGTGAACGGCTTAACATGAAAGTCGAGTGTGCCCTCACGTATGGCGATATTCCGGTCGGACACAGTATAGGTCCAAAACTTGAAGTGATTGAAGCTCTCCGGGTACTTGAGGGTGCAACCGAACCGAACTCATTCATCCAGAAGAGTCTGTCTCTTGCCGGTATCGCACTCGAGATGTCCGGGAAAGCAGCACGGGGTACCGGTGCAACCATGGCACAGGATATTCTCACAAAAGGAAAAGCACTTGAAAAGTTCCGCCAGATAATTGAGATCCAGGGCGGGGATCCAAATGTTAAATCCGGTGATATTGTTCCGGGTGAACACCAGTTTGTGGTAAACGCCCCTTCATCCGGATACGTGATAGGGATGAATAACCGGTCGCTCATTACCCTCGCCCGCATCGCAGGGGCACCCCATGATTCCGGTGCCGGTATTCTCCTGCATGCAAAGAAGGGCAATCTCATCAAATCGGGAGAACCCCTCTTCACCCTGTATGCTGACAGGAGCTGGCGCCTGCAGAATGCGATTGAGCAAGGACGGCGGCTCATGCCAATACTCGTAGAAGGAATGCTTTTGGATCGCGTACCCTCTACCTCGGAATTTTAGACCGATGTCCTCATATATGAGCAGGAATCGATATTCATTATGTATCGACAGAAAAATCGTTTCCTTTTTATCCTGCTGTGCACCCTTCTTCTCTGCAGCAGCTCGGTTCAGGCAACGATCCTGCAAATCACCGTACAGGATAGCACCGATAATTCAACAATTCCTCGTGCTACGGTATTCCTGAATGGGGAAAATTATGCCAGAACCAATAATAACGGGCAGGTTTTTCTCAATTATTCCGGATTGAATGACCCGTTGATCCGGGTCTCTATGACCGGGTTTAACGATTGGGAAAAACTTGTATCAAAAAACGAAACAGCAGTATTTGTAAACCTGAGTCGAAAGAGCATCACCCTGAATGTTAGTCTTTATGACTCTGACTCCCTTGGATTGGTATCGGGTGCCCGCATAACCATCTCTGCGGAAAATGTGACACAGACAAATCTGACAGATATTTCCGGATCAACTGCTTTTGACGTAATCGCGAACTCCCGGTATTCTATCGATATCACCACACAAAATTACCAGCCCCGTAATGGCGTTATCGATATGGGCACTGAAAATATGGGTGCCCAGTACTGGTTGCTCTCGAACAACCGGTTTTCGTTTGTAATAAAAGATAAAGCTGAAATGGTGGCTCTTCCTGATGCAGAAGTGTATATTGATACCGTGCTTGCCGGAAAAACCGATGCAAGAGGTGTTCTGACAATCCTTGTCACACGAGGTAAAGAATATACTATCGAGATTAAAAAGCCCGGTTACCAGACAATTAGTGAATCAAGAGTAATCAGTGAAACCGATGCTCTTTACTCTGGGGCACTATCAAAAGCAGCGGTAGGAGCGTTTATCTATAGTTTCGATGAAAACCATATCCCGATCAACGGTACGGATATATACATTAATGGTACCCTTTCTGGAACCACCAACCAGTTCGGACGCAGCAATTTCCCCAACCTTGTTTCGGGATCTTATTCAGTCGAAGTCAGAAAAACCGGATATACACCGGTAAATCGTACTATAGTTGTTACAAACCAGGGGGAGGACTATAACTTTGAGATGTCGTTTGAAAATGCAGACCTTACTCTCTTTGTCCAGGAAAAAGACCAGAAAATAGTACCGGATGCTATCATTATCATTAATGGCAACTCCTCGGGTTTTACGGATGACCATGGTCAGTTTAGTACCAAGGTCAAATTCAATACACTGTACAATATAACCGCGATTAAGGATACCTACCAACCATCTGGTGTGCAGAAACAGTTTGCTTTGGGAAATACCACGGTATCAGTAACCCTCATCATGGAAAAGAGCCTTGACTGGGGACTTATCACCTTGATCGTGATTGGAGCAATCGGTGTACTGGTGCTGTTTGCCGCCATCAGACTGTTTAATAATCGGAAGCGACGGCATATCTTAAGAAGGAACAACCTATAATAAAAAACGGACCCAGCGGGAATCGAACCCGCGTCCTTGGGTTCGAAGCCCAAGAGGATATCCTCTACCCCATGGATCCTTCTCTTCTCTTTTACATCAAAAGATATTAAGTATTTTCTACCGATAATCTAATGAATGATTTTATCCGCACCTGAGATTGTCCGCTGCCTCAACCGTGAGGGTACATTGGGAACCCTTGTCATAACTCCTTATAGTAGTGAGTCCCAGCAACCAGCGTCCTACGATCTTCGTTCTGCCGGGGACATCCTCCTGCCACGGGGAACCTGTACGCTTGTCCCAACCCTTGAATGGGTTGAACTCCCCCGGGATCTTGCTGGAACACTCCGCTGCCGCTCTTCGTTTGGGCGGCGGGGTGTTCTTCTGGGCGCAGGTTTTGTCGATCCGGGATTTCGCGGACAATTCACCCTCTGCCTGACCAATCTGGGAAATGATGATCTTTTTATCAGGAAGAATGATCGGGTGGTACAGATGATCTTTCACGAAGTGCGGGAGAGCAACCAGAGTTATTCGGGACGTTATCAGGATAGCCGTGGAGCGGTGGAGGCCAAGTGAACATGATCCGTACAGAAAGAAAATATATTGAGATTCTTCGCATCCTTAAAGAACATCAGGATCCGGTCGGAGCAAAACGACTCTCGGAACTGATGGCCGAACGGGGTTTTGTCCTCAGTGACCGGGCGGTCCAGTACTATCTCAGTTACCTTGACACAATGGGGTTTACGAAAAAAATCGGCAATCAGGGCAGAGTATTGACAAGGGCCGGATTGGATGAGACGGATAATGCCCTCGTTGATGACCGGATCGGTTTTATCATATCAAAACTTGAACGCTTAGCATACCGGAGTACGTTTGATCCGGCAACGAGTACTGGTGATGTTGCTTACAATCTCTCTATTGTCCCCATAGAGTCATTTGAAAAAGTAAAATCCGCATTTGATGAGGTCGCGAAAGCAGGTTGCGGCTTCTTTAACTCGTACCGAATTATCGAACGTGACCCGCGTATCCCATCAGGATCAGTAGGGTTTATTACTATCTGTAGTATCACCATGGATGGTGTTTTCCAAAGAAATGGTATACCGGTAAAAATGGCCTTTGGGGGGCGTCTTGAAATAGAGCAGGGTACTCCAAAGCAGTTCAAAGATCTCATTGGTTACCGTGGAACAACCATCGACCCCCTCGAACTTTTCATCTCTTCAGGACTCACCTCGATCTCAGGTTTCACACAATCAAAATCCGGTATTGCACTGGCAAATGTCCGTGAAGTCCCGTGTTTTGCGAAAAAGAACGTCGAGGAAACAATCCGCCACATGAATGGATGCGGCTTTGTTTTTCCCATAGCCATGGGAAATCAGGTATTTAACCTGCCCGTGAATCCCTTTCGCATCTCGATAGTTGCCTTCAGTGGTCTGAATTATATTGGAAATACCGTAGAACACAATATTGAGATTACTACTGAGATTGGTGCTGGCAATATTCAGTTTTCAAAAGTGATGGAGATCAACTGATCAAATCCAGGAGAGATCATCCTTTTTTTGAGTTTTTCTCTCGCGCCTACCGGACGAATCAGTTGATTCCGTACTTTGATGAGCACTTCCCGGTTCACTCTCACCAGCCTTTGATTCTCCATGAGTTTTTTTCGATTTTAGATCCGTATGCATAAGTGCCGAATCCCGTACCTGGTGAGCAGCCATCTTATGAATGCCTTTTCCCTCAAAAATCGTGTCCTTTGATTTATAAGCAGAATTCTTAATGCCGATTTTCAAGTCTTCAGAACCGGGTTGCCGGGAATTTACATCAGGACGTGTTATTATTGAGAGATCATCATTATCGACATAGGCATTCTCATTCTTATCCGCAGGAATATTTTCCTCCTGCATTGCTGGATGCACCTTCTTTTTTTGCAGGATAACCGTTCTTTTCTCCTGTACCTGGTGCTCGATTTCAACCGGAGTCGTGGGTTCACCCGCATCTTTGTATGGCTTATTTTCTGAAATTTCCCGTTTTAATCTGATGATTTCAGCAGAGTGTGCGGGATGTGCTGACACCCCAGGGCCTGTCTTTGGCGTACGACCAGAGATTGCCATTATTCGTTGTCGTTGCAATTCTCTCTCAATTCTCTGCCGTTCTGTCTCCTTAGTCCTCAATCGGTCATCGCTGGAATGGGGGGAATGTTTTTCGTCAGACCCCCGGGAATCTGTATCATGGGAGGATTTATTGTTTTGTGATGTTCCATGAACTGATGATACCGGGGCAGAACTCCCGGGTGCAGGTTGCGTGGTTTTATTATTATTTTCACGGGCCACAATGACCCGATGCCGTGGTTCAGGAGTACTTGCAATTACTGGTAGCGTGCCAGTTTCATTTACCTGTACCTGGGATGAGACCTCATGAGCAGTATGAGGTCTGGTTGTGAAAACACGAGCGGTCTTTTTTATACTATCCGTTGAATCTGGTTCGGTTTTCAGTGGTAATCTATTCTGGGGAGGTAGTGCGCGTTGGGGTTCCTCAGATCCAAATGTATCAATTTCCTCTGTCTGATGCGAATAGCTTTCCCCGGCGTGCTTGACGGGGTCATCATTTTTATATGCCTTAACTGGCAAAACAAGCATCTCATCTTTCAAATTCTTTTCATCTCGTCTGGTTGAAGTTACCACGGCTCCACTGCGGACTCCGGACTCTTCAGACATGATGATTGTACCGGAGTCTGATTGCTTTATTGCTGTAAAACGATCCTGATGACTGGATTTGTACTGGCTCTGGATTTCTTTGAGTTCGGTAATGCGGGGAATATTTTCAAGACCCGAGAGCATGATAATAATTGCCACATTTTTTGTATTCATCACAGGATAATCCCCGGATCGGGTTTCCAGTCCGGCAATACTCCGGTCAATCCATTTACGCACCGTCATATATCCTTTCAATGAGAGTTCATGCGATGGACCGGCGATGAGAACCAACGCCTTGTGCGCGCTCGTCATATCACAGGGAGTTGAAATCTCGTGATAGATCGCCTGCTTTGCAAGGTCGACGATCCGTGAGGCTTTCTTTATATGCTCATCAGCAAAAAAACCGGTTGGGCGCCAGTTGGTTAAGAAACTTAATGGATTGTGGGGGAGACGCTCAACCGCATACCCGATGGTAATATACCCCATTCCCTTCATTGTATTGAGCACCTCCCCTGAATCCAGTACAATCTCCGCGAGATCAAGCCCACCATCTGCCTTGAACTCCCCGGCTCTCAGGATCAGGCTGATCCTTCTGACAATTGCCTCGTTTAAGAGTAAATAGGTGGCAATGACCGGAGAAATCTCTGGCTCACTTTTCTTAAACCCGAGTTTTTCAGCGAGTCCCTTCTCTTTTTTTACGAGGGATGATCGTTGTGCTTTGGTTTTTTTATACCAGGTTTCATTATCAAAGAGGATGACCCCGTCAAGAAGGGGCGAAAGCATTTCGATATCATCTGCTGCTTTTGCTGAATGACGCTCACCTTCAGCAAGACAGGGAAGAGTGACAAGACCAAAGATCGGCTCTGCAACAGTTGCACGAAGTTTAGCGATGACGTGCGGTGCAATATCCACCATGCTGCCGCCAAGCCCGCAACACACAAAGATTGCATCAGTCTCGCCACTCACAATATTCTGGATACGTGCAACAATCTCACCAATATCAATTGTTGCTGTCTGAGTGTCTCCTTCCTCTTCCGAATGAATGCCCGGGTCAAGCGGTGGGAAAAATAGTTTTGCGCTCTCTGGCAGACCCCCCAGCTGAGATAATGTATCCGCATGTACATCGATTGCGAGTGCCTGGACGCATGCAACTTTACTGCTGAGTCGATCAGTCGTATATAGACTGTTGACTATCCTGCAGCCTGCGCCGCCTAATCCTAATGCAAGTATGCGCATGTATCAATCCTGATTTAAATCGTAGAGAGTCTCCTATCCCCTTAATGTACTATTACTTGCTGGAGGTTCAATATCTTATAGTGTATGGCTTTGTAATGGGGAATACCAGGTTGGAATCTCTTTAATTAAAAATAGTGTAACCCTGACATAAAAAACCGACACTGATAAAAAGTTAAAAAAGCCGAAAAAGTACGTTTCTGGTGAGATACCGTCGTTATACCTTTAAATCCCTGCGTATCTTTTAAGGGAATCAAATGATTATTGAATTGGTGTGATGGAGAAAAACGCCAAAGGGACGATGAAATGTGCATATCCCGGTGCGTTCTCCTTCGCTTCAGGATCCCAAAGCCAGATCCCCTTGGAAAAAAACGGTAAAATGGGCATATTTTGAGCGGATAGCACAAAAGGGTCAACGCAAAATGATAATTTATTTAAATGCGTGGACAGTAATACTCCATGAGGTGAATAACCCTTGACATATGGAATTGAATTTGTACCAGGAAATGTCAATGTAAAGCAAGTTGTCAACTTCTGTAAACTTGCAGAGTCAAAAGACATAGATTTCGCATGGATCACTAACCACTACAACAACCGCCACTGCTACCCCACTCTCGCCGCGATTGCGCAGGCGACCACGACCCTTAAGATGGGCCCGGGCATCATGAACGCATTCACTGACACGCCGGCAGCCATGGCATCGTTCTTCTGCACATTGAACGAGATGTCTGATGGCCGTGCTGTACTCGGTATCGGACCCGGTGACCTCTCAACGCTCCCGAAGATCGCTATCCAAGGTGAGAAGCCAGTCGCCCGCCTCGAAGAGGCAGTCGTGCAGATCCGAAAGCTCTGTGCCGGTGAACAGGTGAACAAGTCCGGCATGACGTTCTTTGACTACGATGGTGCGAAGCTGACCGGTGTCACCCTCCCTGACAAGAAGAAGGGAGTCCCGATCTACATCGGTGCACAGGGGCCCAAGGTTCTTGAGCTCGCCGGAAAGGTCGGCGACGGTGCGCTGATCAACGCATCCAACCCGAAGGACTTCCACATCGCTATCCCGATTATCAAGAAGGCAAGCGATGCCGCTGGCAAGAAGAACTTCGATGTCGGTGCATACACGGCAATGTCGATCGACCAGAGTGAGAAGAAGGCAAGGAACGCTGCAAAGATTGTTGCCGCATTCATCGCCGCCGGCTCTCCGGAAGCACTGCTCACCCGCCATGGTCTTGACCTCGCCAATGTGGCAAAGATCAAGGTAGCACTCGGCAAGTTCGACTTCAAGACGGTGGGGGAACTCGTCAGTGACAAAGAGATCGATGCATTCACCATTGCAGGAACCCCTGAAATGGTCAAGGCAAAGTGTGCTGAGCTGACAAAGACTGGCGTCACCCAGATCATCTTTGGCTCACCACTCGGTCCCGACATGACCAACTCTATCCGCCTGCTCGGCAAGTACGTCGTATAATCCCGTATCCGATACCATACCGGATACAGCCTGATACGCCAACATTGCCTTGGCAGATAGAAAAAATTCTCTTTTTTTTTAAATTTCGTTGTGTAATACGAAACCGAACCTGATATGCAAACGACTATGTTATCAGATATGATACTATAATCAGGACAGGGTATGTTTGCCGTTTCTGAAGTTGCCACAGAAAAAGGGATATTACAGCACCGCGAGGAGCATTTTACCGGTCTTCGGTGCCGGATCAGTCCGGAGCGATTGAAAAGGCATATTGATCAGGTATTGTCCCTGCCAGATAGTAGAGAAGGATGCCCGTTCTGCCGGGACCGCATTTTTTCTGTAACTCCCACATTTGCCGACAAAAACCATATTATCCGCGGGGAGAGTGTCACATTCCCCAACATGTTTCCGTTTGGCGATTGGCATACGGTAACGGTAATCACAAAAGAGCACAGCGTGGATGCATTCACGCACCAGCAGGTTGTGGATGCTCTTGCTGCACAGGTTGAATCCCTCCAGAGTTTTGACGGCTATCCCAGCATCAACTGGAATTTTCTTCCGTCTGCCGGGGCGAGTCTCGTCCATCCTCACATGCAGGGAATTTCTGATCGACGCCCCCCGCTGATGATCGAGCGGTACCGGTTTGCGTGCGAACAGTATCGCGGGAAAACCGGTAAAAATTACTGGGATGCAGTAAGAGAAGAGGAGCGATCATCAGATCGGTATCTCTTTTGCGATGAGATCCTCTGGTCTGCACACGCGGTACCGGTAGGGGAACGCGAGGTGAGGGGGTATCTCCCGGTTACTTCGCTCGATGAGGTGGAAAGTTATGTGGACTCCCTCGCACTGGGGATTCTTGAAGTGCTTACCCTGTATAAAAAATTAGGTACACACGCATTTAACATGTCGATATTTTTTGATAAAAAAAATGCGAGTTGTGAATTTCGTGCGTTCTGTTCCATCATCTCCCGGATAAATCCCAATATATCATCAACAAGTGACTCTGCCTTCATGGAGCGCCTGCATCTCGAACCGGTAATCCTCACGCTGCCGGAAGAACTCGGGCGATACTACCGGAACGGATGCCGGTAAGCTGGATAAAGACCTCGGAAATTTTCCGGGAATAAAAAATAAAAAAGGGGAAAAATTTACTCAAACTTTGCAACGAGTTTCTTCTTGGCGACAAGCGTGCCGTCTTTCTTGTGGGCCTGGCGCAGAATGCTGTCGCCTGCCTTCTCGAGCTCGCGGGCTTCGTCACAAAGAACTGCTGCTGCACGCATCATTTCATGAGCGCTGGCAACGATCGGGATGTATTTCTCCCATTCCTTGGTCATGAAGCAGCCCTTGACGTTCTGTCCTGCAACAGCCATGGCGATCTCGTGGGCAGC
>JAPKXT010000193.1 GCA_026394695.1 Methanoregula sp. | reverse complement strand
AATGAGCTTACATAAGATTTTATTAGATAGACAACCTTTTTGTAATGGCACAAAAGCGAGGGTAGCCAAGCCAGGTCAAAGGCGCTAGGTTGAGGGCCTAGTCTCGTAGGAGTTCTTGGGTTCGAATCCCATCCCTCGCATCCGGTTTTGCTGTTTTTTCCTGATTTTGCCCGGTTCGCCCCGGTAAACGGGGGAACTTTTTATTTTCAAAAAGTTTTGATGTATCCTGCTTTCGCCCCTATCACCATGTGCTTTATGGGGCACCTGCCGGAAAAATTGAAGAGAATGTCTATCCCGTCTGATGGTAAAGACCTCCTCTTTCAGGAGGGGGCACTTTAACAGATCGAAACGAATTTTTTATTCCGGGACCGGGTTGAATGTACCGTGGAAGTCTCCCTCATTCTCGGTTTTTTTCATCACCCTGATGGTAAAACGTGTTCCTTCAAAGGGTTCCTGCTCAATAGTCCCGTTGAGCTGATCGATCAACCCGCGGATGAGCCTGAAACCAAGGCTGTCTGTTGTCTGCCAGTCAAAGCCTTCGGAAAATCCGACACCGTTATCCTCGTAGGTAAGGGTGAGACCCTTTTGATCATCATGGATACTGATGGTAATCTGGCCTTTTCTCCCCTCGGGGAAGGCATGCTTTAAAGAGTTCGAGACCAGTTCATTGATGACAAGCCCCAGCGGGATTGCCGTGTTGATATCAACAAAAATATTTTTGACATCGGTGATGAGCGAGATGGTACCCGGGTGTACTGCAAAGAGCCTGAATAACTGTGATGCCATGTATTTTACATACGGCTCCAGATCGATCCGGGCAAGGTCTGCCGATGTATACAGTTTCTCATGAACAAATGACATAGCCTGTATACGGTTCTGGCTCTCCTTCATCGCCTGTGTAACCTTCTCATCACCAATACTCCGTGACTGGAGGGAGAGCAGGCTGATGATGATCTGGAAGTTGTTCCTGACCCGGTGGTGCACCTCACGCAGGAGTACGACTTTTTCATTGAGTGATATCTCCAGCTCCTGCGTGCGGGATCTGACCTGCTGTTCCAGCTCTTCGGTGAAGTGTCTTCGTAACTCCTCGGCCTGCCTGCGCTCGGTGATGTCCCTGAATACCCCCACCAGATAGTCTTTATTGGATTTGTTGATCGGGTAAGCGGAGATATCGGCATAGAATATCGTGCCGTCTTTGCGCTTTACCGGAATGTTCTCGGATACATTAATCTCATGTCTTGCCATTTTTTCAAAAACTTCAATAACATGTGACCGGCCGTCTTTTGGATGGATATCCATTAGGCCAAGATTTTTGATCTCTTCCGGACGGTATCCGAGCATTTGGGAAAACATCTGATTATTATCAACAAATTGTTGAGTTTTTGTATCAGCAATGACTATCCCGTCTCTGGAGTTTTCAAACAGATCCCGGAACTTTTGTTCGCTCTCGCGCAGTGCTTCTTCGATCTGTTTGCGTCCTGTTATGTCGGTTGCAATTTCAATTCTCACGAGGCGCCCGTCAAGCCAGCGGATTGCCGAATCGCGGCAGTCATACCACCGGCCATTCACGGTGTTTTTGAATTCCCAGTTATAGATGCCGGTCGGGTTTCCGTTGTCGTCTACGAGGCGGTCATTGGTGCAGAACGGGCAGGGTCCTTTCTGGTCGGACTGGATTGTCTGCCAGCAGACCTTTCCTTCAATCTCGCCCCAGACATCCTTCCCAAATTTGTTAATGAACAGGAGTTCATAGGTCTGCATGTCTGTGACATACACGAGTGCATCGATGCTGTCCATGACCTTTCTGAACCGCTCGATTGATCGTTTTATCTGTTCTTCGGCACGTTTGCGTTCGGTGATGTCCCTGACAATCCCGAGAACCGCGTCCTCGCTGAGTGCCACCATGCGTGCCTCATACTGGCGTCTCCCCTGCGGGATCGCAAGCTCGTATTCGAACTTCTGGAGTGTGTTTGTGTCGATTGCCCGTGCGATGTGCTGCAGGATTGCGTCTGCCAATTCTTTCGTAAAACCGGTATCACGGATACTTTTCCCGATTATCTGGTCGGCAGGAATGGCAAGGACACTTTTGTCAGGTGCGCTGAAATCGCGATATACGCCGTCGCGCGATATGACAAACATCATATCCGGTATCGCATCAAGCAGCATCGCTTGACGGTGTTCGCTCTCCCGCAATGCCTCTTCTGCCCGCTTGCGTTCGGTGATATCTATATAAGCGCCGAGTACACCGCTGATCCCGCCTGATGCATCGTGAAGCGGTGTCTTGCTGGTAAGCAGCCAGATAGTCCTGCCATCAGGAGTTGTCTGTGGTTCCTCAATGAGCATCCTGGGCTTGCCTGTTTCTATCACCTGTCGATCATCGGCACGGTATAATTCCGCCTGCTTGCGCCACCCCATCTGGTAATCGTCTTTTCCTATCAGTTCCTCCGGCTCATGGAATCCAGCATCCTGTGCAAACGGCGCATTGCATCCCAGATATTTAAGGTCCATGTCTTTCCAGAATACCCGTACCGGAATCGTGTCCAGCACAGTCCGGAGAATCTGCCGCGAGTTACGGAGGGCTTCTTCAATCCGCTTCAGTTCGGTGACATCCCTGACCGTTCCCTGAAACCCAACCACGTTGCCATTTTTGTCTTTCCGAATGACTGATGTGATGAGCGTGTTGATGACCGTGCCATCCTTTTTCTTCAGGTTGATCGGGAACTCTCTCGTAAATCCCTTCTGCCGGATGATGTCAACATGCCGGGTTCTTTCACCGGGATCCGCATAGAGATCCCGTATGTTGACCTGCAGCAACTCCTCCCTGCTGTCGTAACCAAAAAGTTCTACCGCTGCGTCGTTGAGGTCGATCCACCTGCCATCCGCTGTTGTTATAAATGCACAGTCCCGTGAGGTAGTAAAAAATGCCCGGAATTTCTCTTCACTCTCAAGAAGAGCCAGTGAAGCAATCTTCTGGTCAGTGATATCCCGGTTGCTCACGCGCCGTCCCTGTGCCCTTCCCCCGGCATCGTAGACATGCCTGCAGGCATGACCAATCCAGCGCACGGTGCCGTTCCGGTGTATAATCCTGAAATCAGTGGACAACGCCCGACGGGTTTCCCAGGCGACATTGTTATGTTCCTGAAAAGATAGCAGGTCTTCTGCATGAACGATCGTCTCCATCAGGTTCGGATCAGCAAGGAACTCCTGCGGTGTATAGCCGGTGAAGCGCTCACAGGACGGGGTCATGTAGATGATCTGTTTGTCCTCTGCCTGCCAGTATTCCCAGTCTGTGGTAAAATCTGCTATTGTATGGAATTTCTCTTCACTCTCAGAAATTTCCAATTCAGCACGTTTTCGTTCGGTGATATCACGCACAAAGACAATAAACTGCTTTTTCTGGGCCTGGAGAACTACGCTTATTTCAACATCAATAGCCCCGCCATCCTTTGTCCGGTGCCGGGTCTCAAACCGGTCTGAACCGGTTTTAAGAATTCTCTTTACATGCGCTAATGCAACGTCTTTGTTTTCATTCGCATCCTGATCATAAATTGATCTTCCCAGCAATTCCTCGCGGGAAAATCCGGTCATCCGGCAGTAATTGTCATTTACTTCAATCAGCCTGCCGGTGGCATCGACAAGATTATAGCCGTCCCGGGTTGTCCTGAGAATGGTCGAGTACCATTCCGCATACTCCCTTGATACCTGCCCGGCCTTTTCGCGGTCGGTGATATCAACACCAATCGCGATATAATGTCCGGTCACTCCCTTGATATCAGGAAGACCCCGTGTATTCCACAGGATGGTTTTCTGTGTTTGGTCCCTGCAGACGATAGTGGTCTGCAGGTTTTCAAAATAAGTGTCCTTTTTTATGATCTCCGTGATCTTTCCGGTAATCTCCTTACGGTAATTTTTTTCAGGGTAGAGGCGTTTCCATACTTCATTTCCGCCGACAACTTCCGCAGCAGGATACCCGCTGATCTTTTCTGCCGCCAGGTTCCATTCAAGGATCCTGCCGTAAGAATCGAGCACCATCAGCCAGACGTTCGCATTTGAAATGATGCTCTCCCGGACCTCTGACAGCCTCCGCATCTCGGTCAGCATGTATTCCCGTCCGGTAATATCGGTGACCGTCAGGACAACGCGGTCCTCAGGAAGTACTCCGGCAGACATGAGGACCGTGCAGGTGCCGCCGGTTTTTTGTGTAAGGTGTGATTCGATATTGCGGGCGTGGCCCACGGTTTTTATGAGATCGGAAAACCTGACACGCTCCCCGGTGTCCTGCCAGATCGTTTCAAGAGTCGTATTGACCAGATCACCGGGGGTAAAGCCAAGCATGTCTGCACCGCGGAAGTTGGCCTCGGTAATCATCTGGCTGGTGAGATCAACAACAAAAATCCCGTCTTCGGAGTTGGCGATGATCGTAGTGCACTCACGTTCCCTTTTTTCGAGGGTTTCAGAAAGGTATGCAACCACTGCGGCGATGCCGACAAAGACAACGAACCGCTCAAGGGAACCGGATATAACCTCGACGTCCGGGAACGTGAAAAAAGTGACAAGGGCGACATAGAGCAGCCCCAGCACTGCAGACAGGATTACACCTTTTTTATGGTAATGGTATGCGAGCAGGATGATCGGGAAATAATAAAGGTGCATGAAGATGGTCGTTATGCCCTGCGAGAGACAAAAGACCGTTAAGACAAGAATGATGACAGAAGTACCAAGAAGAAGTGCCCTCCACCCGTTCTCCGTTAATGAGAATCCGGGTTGCCGGGCAGCGGTCATACCAGCCATTCTCTCTTCTTTGCTTCGGTCATTGGGAACAGTATCAGGAACCTGCATCGTGATTACCCCCCTGCCCCGGCGTTTTTGGGATACTGATCTTAAATGTCGTGCCACCGGACCTGTCAAGTT
>JAPKXT010000148.1 GCA_026394695.1 Methanoregula sp. | reverse complement strand
ACATCATCATCATTGACGCAGATACCATTCAACGAGCACACCTCGCAGGCAGTGCAGGGGGTGACATGGTAATCCGCAAGGTCAATCATCTCTGTCTCTGCCCCGGATTCTGCTGCGCCTTCGAGCGCAAACCCCGCAAGCTTCCGCGTGGTGCTGCGGATCGACCTAGGGCTCCCGTGGATTGCTAGGATCTTCATTGGATGGTCAGCTCCTGCTCAGGAGATTATGTGGCGGGTATTATTATGGATGAGAGGGGAAAGGGGGGGTTCCTATTCAGGTATTAGGGAAAAAGATTTGCAGAGGACTGCATTGCAACCTGCAGGGATTACTTTTTCAGGACGCCTTCGAGCCAGTCACCGATGAAAGCACCCACAATAAAAATGAGCACGAAGATTATAATCTCGATAAAAACACTGAATACACCCAGGAAACCGACACCAATACTTATGCCGAGGGGAACAAGGAACATCGAGACGAGCACGAAAATAATACCCAGAACGATGCCAATGATCGCGCCATTTTTAAGGAAGCCCATGAGGTCTTCCTTCCCATGGTGAAAAAAGCCAAATGCTATACCGATGATAAAATTCAGCAACTCAAGCCACATGTAAATACTCCTGATTTAAAGCAGAATATCACACTCCCACTACTAAATAGGTTCCGGGCAGTGACGGGCGTATCTGCCCGCGATATCCTGGAATATAATGCTGTCAGGGGGTGTCTTGATATCTGAAAGAAACACCAGTCTTTCAGGGAGGGGTGACGAAAGCCAGCCGCCATGGTTTTTTACCGATCACCCGGGTTTTATGGCCTTGACCGGAAACATCCTCGGCAAGCAGGACATCCCCCTTACCAAACCACCGTTTATCGCCGCTGCTCACTTCACTCTCAGCCCTTCCTTCAAGGGTGATAACATACTTCCGGCAGACAACATTGTGCAAGACATATCGATAATCCGCCGGGACTTCCCTGAAGAAGAAGGCAAGCTGAAGGGATAAAAAAGGATTTATTTCTTTTTGGACGTTTTTTCGTCATGATGGATCAATTTGCACTTGTTGACACACTCCCAGTTCTCGGGCAGGTATTTCCCGTCAGCGCCGGGTTTCATCACCGCGTTGTGCTTTGCCCCGCAGACAAGGCATTCCATAAGTCCTGTAGATTCGTCCACTACTTTCATCACATGCTCTTTCTTTGTCATGCCTCCAATCTCGATCCGCTTTAGTGATAAAACCATGGTATGGGGTATCAGACCAAGTTTTAAAAATCCGCTCAAGATCGATCGATACGCAGAAATTTTTAATAAGGATTTTCCCGTTTTTTTTATGAATGGTTACTTCATGTCATACGTCCAATACCAATGTGATAACTCGTTCACAAAATATCAACAAAGGGTTTTGCACAAAAAATTCGGTTTCCCGCACGTTAATTATGCGATGACCATTTGCTGCACCCACAAATATACAAGGAGACTACGGTGTACTTAACAATCCTTTGCATACCATGGTATTTTGTAATCGGTTAATCCTATCACGAGGTTGAATTATGGAATCTATATTGTTTGAAGCCCCGCAAGTCTTTGTGCCTGATCCTATCCATATTCACATTCTTCAGGAAGTCGGCGATAAACAGGGTTGCCACATAAGTCATGTAGTCCAGCAGCTCCGTCAAGCTCATGGGGAAAGCAGTGTCCGATCCAGCGTTCGTATCTTACTTTCCAAGCGATATCTTGACGGGGGGAAATCCAGCTCTGAAATTGTGCTCCGACTCACTTCGAGTGGGCGGCTCCTGCTGCAGAAAGGAACAGTCAGCTGATCGTTTCTCTATATGCTTATCCAACAAGGGTAAGCCCCACATTACCTTTCTGCAATTCCTTTCTGCAATTGTTACTGTTCAGCTGGTTTAAAAAAATCCTGATGCTGGTTTACCAGTTCCGTTTACCGTTCATAAAATTGTCAAGACCATTCTTCCGGATTGCCTTGATATTTTTCAGGTGGGCATCAGCATGAACTGACGTTAAAAAGTCCAGCTTCCTGCACTCTTCCGGTTCTGTGCATTCCCAGCATCCTGCGATATTTTTTTGCTGGCAGCATTTTCGGATTTCGCAAAATGGGGGGCCTCCGCCATTCCGGCACCCCTTTTTACACCGGAACTTCATCATCGCCCCGAGGAGCTCATAGCATTCCTTATAATTCGAAAAGGGTTTTCCAAATGGCTGATTCGCTATCGCTGCGGCAAATTTTTCATACTTTGTCCCCCGCAACTCTTTCCTAAGATCGCGGGACAGGTTGGCAATCTTCCCGGTAAACCCATGGCAATCGAGGCAGCAGAGCCCACAATACGCCACCACATCAAGGTTCTTCTCATCCATATAATGCGTATCTGTCTTTTTGGTTTAATTATTTCCCGCGGGGGGCTGGAAATGGTTTCTGGAGAGATCATATGTCGAAGTTCCGGAAATAAAGATCTGCCAAATGCAGTATCCTGAAAGAAAAAATTAACTCATCTGGTACCCGCCAAGCACCAGCCACCCAAACCCGATTAGGATTAGGACAATGATTACTATCATGATCTTCAGATACGGGATCCTTTGGCCTTCTTTCTTTTTTTGGGGGTACCGTGAATTTGAACTATAGCCACTACCGGTGGTGGTCACTCCACCACCTTTGCTATACGAGATCCCTACGGCAGGGAGGGGTTTTTTCTTCCATGTCCCGATATTCACACAATCATGGTTGGGTGGCAGCCTGCATGTTTCACAAAATTTCCCGCCGCAGTGCTGGCAGGAGAACGGGAGCACCACTTCGTTTCCGCAATGATCGCAGCGGCTCATATCGCATCGTTGCCTTTCATCAGATAAAATCCTGCGTTTTACAGAATCAAACTCCTTATACTCCTTGGTAGCGGATTCACTATACATGGGGCATTATATCCAGGGCGATGTGGTGATCGCCCCTGTGTCTTTTGAAGAGCGGCGCGGGGCAAAGACACGTCCCGCCGTGGTAATTGCAACGGGAGGGAATGATGAAGTCTATTTTTGCCCGGTCAGCAGTAAGCCGGCATCAGACGCACCGTGTGTCCCGATTTCGCTTGACGATTTTTCAGAGGGTGGGCTCGATCTTTTTGGTGAAAGTTATGTTCTGACTTCGCGGATTCGTAAAATCCGGAGTGGTGAAGTGATTGGAAAATGGGGACGGCTCACCGATGAATCAATGACGTCTATCGCGATTCAGGTTCCGCAATCACTGGAATCCGAAAATGATCGGGTAAAAAGAACAAAACGTTCGCGATCCCTGCGATAATCTCCGGAAAGATTCACAATCATCGTTGCATAAAAAAATTTACAGCATCTTCTGCATGAGGATTACATCGAATGATTCAACGAATAAAATACACGCGTCCCGTAACCTGCCTACTTCAGAAAAGCCATGACGTATATTAAAACAAATACGCTGGCTCGTTGTTCAACTTTAAGGGTTCCGGTACTTTCTGATTGATGGTTAGCTTGTTGATTGTTCAATATTTCATAAGGAGCCCAAAAAGCGGGCGGGATAACGGGGACTTCTACGAGTTCGTATATGGTCTGTTGATCCCGCTCGTGGTATTCATGCCGGCTATCATCGCATCGGCTTTGATCATTGATCTTATCACCGATGAGTATCAGCACGAAACGCTTGAGACACTCCTGTCAACCCCAATTACCTTTGCGGAGATGGTCTGGGGCAAAGGTGCTTGCATGCGAGCTACTCGTGCCTGTCCAGGCGGGTGCATGGCTGCTGCTGCTCATGCTCAACGGTATCGCGATCGAAAATGCCATGCTCATCCTGCTCCAGGTTGTGGTCTCCTCACTTATCCTGATACTGCTTGGCACACTCACTGCCCTTCACTACCGTGAGCGGACCGCGGCACAGTTCATCTTCTCAACCGCCCTCGTAATAGTGATCCTGTTCTCACTTGCCCTGCCGGTCAACCCACTCAATCTTATTACCCGTCTTGCCGTTGGAACGGCTGGTATGGAACAGTGGCTCTTGCTCGGTGGGACGATCGTTGTCATCTTTACTCTTGGCTACCTGACACAAAAGTATGCAGAAAGGATTGCAAAAACACATAACACCAGCTGAAATTTAAAAAAAAGGGGATATTCTAGTAGTAAGGCAATGCAAGCGGTTCGTCATAGATCTTATATGTCTTTCCTGCGCTGGTGAGGAAAACCACAACCTGATCACGGCCTCGGGAACCATCCATGACCAGCTCATCGCCACGGCGTGGTTTCCTATTGCCGTCATTTAAGTACTTTTCTTCAACCTGTCCGTCTGAACGGGTAACCCGCATCATGATATTCTGCACAAAGACTTCCCCTTTGCCGCCATTATAGACCAGGTGAATAGTGGCGTCAGGACGCTGTTTCTCAACATTGATATTCACATATTGTTCGGGAGGGAGGGTTTCCATTGCAAGTGGTGTCGATACGACAGTAGCAACAGAGGTGGACGTTGTCGGGGGTGGTGTGGGAACCGTTGTTTCCACGGGTTTGATCTCAGCCTGCGTCGGGCTTGTGCAGCCGGCTGTGAGCGCACAGAGAACGAGGCACAGTGTGGCTAGCAGAATCAGCGAGTATTTCATGAAGAATGCTTTAATTTAATTAATATTTCTGATTTGCGCTCTGTAATGGAGCTGATCGATGTTTGCCAGCAGGTACAGGATTTTTCCAACAGTACACTGTTCCGGACAGGATAAATCCATAAAATGGCAGGAAAGAACAGTTAAATTAAAAAGGACACCCGGATTAACTTTACATATCAGGAGTAAAAGGGAATGTTCTGTCCAAAATGTGGAAAAGAGACTGATGCTTTAGGAAAATTTTGTCAGTGGTGTGGGGCGGATATTGTTTCAATCCCGGCAACACCCATCGCCACTCCTGAAGAAGACGAGGTATCCGATGTTGGCGTATATGCCGGCCTTGGCAGGCGGTTAATAGCGTTCGTTGTTGATGCAATTCTTATCCTCCTCATGGGGATAGTCGTAATTACATTTTTCTCCCTGACAAACGGGATACGATATGTGTATTACCTTTCAGTTCAGAGAGCCGCGATCGATTCTCTGACGGAAGCAGGAACCGTTGATGCGGCACTTTCACCGATTATTGCTGCGCTGGGCATGCTCATTATAATCATCCCATGGCTCTACTTTGCCGGGTTTGAATCTTCACGAAGCCAGGCAACACCCGGCAAATTGTTGATGCGCGTCGTAGTGACTGACCTTGAGGGTAACAAACCTACGTTTGCACGCGTCACACTCCGCCACTTTGCAAAATTTATTTCGGCCCTGATTATTTTCTTGGGATTCTTGATGATCGGGCTCACGAAGAAACGCCAGGGGCTTCACGACAAGATTGCCGGTTGCCTTGTACTCCTCGAGGAATAAACAACTCTTTTTTGTTATTTTTCCCGTGCACCCGTTTGAGCATTGAAGGAGTAAAAACGGTACTTTAAAGGGCGGTTTATTGGTATTTGATCTTCATCCAGAGTATGAACAGGATGAGACCAAAGGTAATGATATTTGCCGCGATGATGGGAAATGAGTTTATCCAGATGCCATACGCGGTCCAGAGGAGCATCCCCGCTGCAAAGAGCAGGAGCATCGCAAGCGAGAAATCCTTGGTCTCTTTGAGCTTCCAGGTACGGATCACCTGAGGGACAAACGAGATGGTTGTGAGAGTTCCGGCAAGGTATCCGACAAGAGCAATGTGGTCCATGAACTATCTCCTTAATTTTTGATCCTGAAACAATGTATACCGCTCGCGTCCAAAGGGTTTTTGTTCGTCAATTTTTTTATGGGCTGAAGGGTTCCGGTGAGAACTGGTCGGCGACAACAAGCCACTTCCGCCTCTCTTTTACGAGGAAGAACATGTCCCTGCCACGCAGGGTCTGCTTCTGGCCGCCCATTACAAACGTGATAGAGAAGAGATACGTGACCACGGCACTTTTCCCGCCGGAATAGATCTGTACTGTGCGATCGGTCTCTCTCCATTCGTGGATTACTGCCGCCTCACAAAATGCCCGCCACCCGGCAACGTAGGCATCCTGTCCCTCCAGCCTTCCGGAAGTTGTCGGGACGATGGCAACAGCGTCGGCATGGATATACTGCCTGAATTGTTCTTCATTCCACCCTTCGGTCCAGCACCGGTTCATTGACCGGATGGTCCCGATCACTTCCTCGATGCGTTTCTTTATTTCCATACGATTACACCACATCCTGTGGGGAATAGGCAGGGAAAAGGGTGACGAATGCACAGTGCGAAAGTGCTGCTGGAAAAAGAGAGGTATCAGAATTTCAAGCAGGGTGCTTCACGCTCCCGCATGTTGTTCTCCATGGTCCAGAAGTACGCTTCACCATGGGCGATCCGGAACATCGCGAGCAGTCCACCTTTCGGGGCTGATTTCATAAGGTCCTTCACCCAGGGCCGGTCTCTATAGAGCCGCTCTTCCAGAGACTTGTCCTCAAGGAACTCAACTTTCCCGCAGACTCGCATCATTTTCCCCGCACCATGTGTACCGGGCGCGTAGAAACAGAGTTCTGCCTTTGGGTTCTTTTGTAACTGCTGACAGACACTTTTTGGTGTCCCGGTATGGTAATAGAAGCCAGTGTTGTTCGCAAACCACAGGGCAAACGCCCGGACCCGTGGCTGGTCTCCTTCAACCGTTGCAATATAGGTAATAGGGTTTTCGGTTGCAAACCTGATACATTCAGAAATATCCATCGTATCACCTTATGAAGGGATGAGCGGGGATTAATAAAAAAGATTTGCAGGAAAAAGTTTGCGGTACACGAGTGTATTCCCAATAAGGTATGCACTCTAGCGAACAACGCTTTCTTCCAACCATTCAATTGCACAGGGGAGTACCACCGGAATTTCAGATTGTTCAGGTTCTTGTGCCGGTCACCTTGAAGAACGTGTAACAGAAGACCCCGTCGGGTTCAGCGGTGCGATAAAGATCCCGGATTCCCTGGTCCCATTCCTCTATACTGATCAAACCCTGTCTGAGTGCAGCGTCTCGTACGCCCTCAACCATGGCAGTGAATGTAAGTTTGGTAAAGCCTTCTACCAGAGCAGGGCGGGAGGCATCAACATACACCATACGGGGAGAGACATGTACATCACCAAATCCGGCATCAAAAAGAAGAGGATACAGCTGCCTTCCGATCAGGGCATTACCTCCTATATTCCTTTGGAGAGATACAAGACAGTCGATGGCTTTCTGTGCAAACTGGCTGTCGGGATGGAAAAATGCCGAGCCATGATCACCCTCAATCACGGTTATTATCCCGCCTTTTTTCAGGAGCGGGCGGAGCTGTTCCAACCCCTGCTGTGGCTCTGTAAGATGTTCGAGCACGAAACAGACAAAGATATGATCGAAGGTATCAGGTGCAAACGGGAGATGGAAAATATCCCCCTGGCAGAAGGATACATTGGTTATTCCTTCCTTCCGGGTCATAACTTCTGCCCGCCGAAGAGAATCTGCCGACATATCTATTGATGTAATGTATGCACCCGGGCTGTTTTTTGCAAGGATGGTGGTCTGGGCCCCGATACCGCAACCGGCTTCCAAAACACATGATCCCGCCGGGAACCGGGTATCATCATGTAAAAGGCTGGTCAGGGTCTGCGCCTGGTCAGATAGCCGTTCTGATTCACGTTTTGAATAACCATGGACGTAGGTTTTTTGCGACATGGGAATGGCAGAGAACTGGATTATTAATAGTGTCATCGACCGGATTATTAATCCTGACCATTCCGGTTTCAGGAATATATGAATTTGGCGGCTTTTCAGCGGCTTCATTAAAAACGATTCTCAAAAGAAAAGGCCAGGGCCGAGATTCGAACCCGGGTCGGAGGATCCACAATCCTCTAGGATGACCAACTACCCCACCCCGGCAATTTGCCCTTTTACATTTGCACTTGGTTTAGATTAATGTATCCTTGTTATGCTACGGGGTAATCCCTTTACTTAAAAACCCAAAAGGGGCCCGGTTACATACTGGTTTTTCTGCCTCACTCGCACACTTCAGAGAGCAAGGTGACTATTAATAGGGTCGGGCATCCATTACATATCAGGTGGCTCTGAACGGTATTCCTTAAAAGTATGGCGTGAGAACGCACATGCGTATACCGAAAGCGGGACTTTTTTTTCTCCCGTACATGAGCTAAAAAATTAAGAAAGGTGAGGGTATATGGCGGTAAACCCGAAGATCAGGACGCCGATTGTCTGCGTTATGGGGCACGTGGATCATGGCAAAACTTCGCTTCTTGACCGGATTCGTGGTTCTTCGGTCGTAAGCTCAGAGGTTGGCCAAATCACCCAGCACATCGGTGCAACGATCGTTCCCATTGAAGCGATCCGTTCCATGAGTGGCACTATCGGAAAAATTCCCATCAATATCCCCGGACTGCTCTTCATCGATACACCGGGACATCACGCATTCACCACACTCCGCGCCCGTGGGGGTGCACTTGCTGATATGGCGATCCTTGTCGTTGACATCAACCAGGGATTCCAGC
>JAPKXT010000122.1 GCA_026394695.1 Methanoregula sp. | reverse complement strand
CGACTGGGGGATATCAATGCGTTTTTTTAACCCTTCAAGAAGTTCTTTAAGTGAATGTCCCCATGCTGTGCCACCGTTTTTCTGGTACACAGATTTGATCGCTTTTTCGGCTGCCTGTTGTGCGATAAAACATGACCATTCATGGATGCTGTCCTGGTGCATCTTTTGTGCAACAGTGAGATCCTTCTCCGCCTGCCTCATCCAGTCAGCGCTTCGTTCGGGCACGATTCACAATTCCTGCTTCTGTACCGTAGTGGTATGGACAATCTGATATATATTTGGACGGATCGAAGTGAGCGGTAGGAAGACATCTGCCCCGGTCAACATACCGGAATTGAGCAAAAATTCCTGCGAGTATGAATAAAACAGCAAATGCCCAACTGACATAAAAAGTGACAAAAAGAACCTGATTACAACCAAAAAACATGCTAGTATATTGTGATCCACACATTTCTGCAGCCTTTGCTATTGTATTATTTCCCGGAATAGGTATCAGATACATTCCTACAATGATAAGTATCCCCGTTACTAACCAACCCATATTCGGCGCATATTCAGTCTTTTTTTGAGTCTGTGTGGGTTTGACTTCTGGAACCTTTGGGTGGGGTTTTATTCTCGCTCCACAGTCAAGGCAGAAGTTTGCGGTGTCTATATTTTCAGTTCCACATTCAGGACAGTACATGACATCACACCGACGCTGATTTCTTCTTAAAAATTCCGAATATTATTAGTACGAGTCCGAGAATCCAGAGTGCATAAAATGCTATTCCGATATACGGTGAGCAATCCCATCCCACTCCGCTGCATTTGGATACTAATGTTGCAGATGTAGTCATAGCCTTTTTACCGTTGTAAATAAGGGTGTGAATCGGGAGAAGATAGAGTGCTAATATCAGCATAATTCCGGCTAGAATAGCGAGAGGTTCTGGTTGGAATGGGAATTCTTTTTTAATTATTGTTGACGGTGAAGACGGGTTTTTCTCAATTTTTTTCCGACGATTTTGAATCCACAAAATAATTTCAGCAATAATTGCAATTGGCAGACTAAAAAGGAAGATAATTCCAAATAAAACGGTAAGCTCCTTTGCTGATCCTCCACGGAAAGCAATAATGCCCATGAACCCGACTGCAAACGCGATTACTCCCCAAAGAATAGGTCTCATGGTCTGTTTGTGAGTGGTATTTGAGGGTGGTTTTAACAAACTTTCCCCGCACCCAATACAAAATTTTGCCCGCTCTTCATTTTCAAATCCACACTTGGGACAGAAGAATACCAATAATTTATTGAATGATTATTATTCACGTTTAATGTTGCGATTTTTATTTTGTCATTGACTGAACTGATTTACACATACGGGTTACATTCGCATATTTTTCACTTGCAGCCGAACAGACATTTGAATCAAACGTCTTTATTAAAAATAATCCAAAATTTTGATTATGTTTTTCCCCTCCAAATACAAATTCTTATCAAACGGATCTGGATTATTTAGAAGATAATCTGATACCGCTTCCATTTTTTTTAAAGTCTGTAAAAATGAATTTTTTGAGAATTCAAATTTTGATGATACTTTTAATGACAGAACTCTGTTGTAATAAGTTGTTGATCGAATTTTCAATTTCACCTCACTTTATTATTTATCGTCGTAAACTACTACTACAAGGATAGGATACGTCCAGTTGAATACAATTCCGGAGGAAAAAGAATTATTTTAATTTAATTATCCATGATGCGTTCTGATCCCCCAAACTGTAATAAAAAGTTAATTTTCCAGTCAGTGCTTTTTCTCTCATTCCCTGAAATTCTTGATATAAGTTCAGTGACGTAGAACGTGATTCGCCGGGGTAAAAATCATCAGTCAACCTTCCATAAGATAGTAACGGATCATGCCGTACTCCACCCCAATCTACTACCCAAGCTGTACTTCCTAAGGTGATTGCTTTATCTCCAACATTTTTTGTTTCAAATAAAAGGATACCTTTCGTTTCATCGAAACTGGTTACTTTAATCGCTTTTTTAAATTCATTATATTCAATAATCGCAGTGTCACCTATTTTCAAGTCATGATTTGTCGATTGAATCACCGCTGCCTTTGATTGTGAACTGGAATCAACTGCTGGATAATGCTCACACATTTTTGACGAAGGATCATAATAGGTTCCGGGGAAATTGTCACTACAGTATTTGTTATTATCTTGCGTGCATCCACTAATCAGTAAAAATCCGATAATTAAAACTGCAAGAAATCCTGTAATCTGCCATTTTTTCAAATTTTTTCACTCTCTTAATGAGTTTGTTATATTTTTATGGTTCGATAAAATTTGTGTATTGATTTTGATCCTGCCCTAATACCCTGCTTCAACACTGACTGTCCAGAGTGGGGAGAGTGGGAAGATCGTGGTGGGTGTATTCATCTCAGTATAGTGGAAAATCAACGTATCCGAGTTTAGTTGGTATTTAGCAGGGGTGGAGTTATCAGTCTGAGGAAATATCACACAAATTACGAAACAAAACGATTAACATAGAATATAATTATCTAATAATATTATGAAAAACTGGCAAATTACAGGATTTCTTACAATTCTGATACTCGGTTTTTTACTGATAAGTGGATGCACGCAAGACAATAACAAATATTGCAATGATACTTATCCCGGAACCTTATATGATCCTTCGTCAAAAATGTGTGAGCCAATAGTAACACAAACCCCTCAGATTGTGTACGTCACCGTGTTCGTAACTCCAACCTTGACACCAACGATTACAGCGACAGAGAATATAGATTCAATTCGGACAAAATTAAACAGCGAATGGAGACAAATACAGGATGTTTATGATACATTTACTATAAATTTGAATAAAGTTCTTACACATAGTTCCGATCAAGATTTAGTAGGAGTAACCATACCTAATACAATTTCTCAATACCAAAAAATCAAAAATGATTTATTAAATATCAACATAAACGATTCTGATTTAAAAAGTGAGAGGACTGTTCTAGTATCAATTTGTAATTACAAAATCAATTATCTTCAAGGTACGAGTTCGGCATATCATGCTCCCCAAGTCGAAACATACGATCTTCAAAAAAGTCTGACAGAATATACAGATGCAAAACATTATTTTCAGGATGAACGAGACATCATCAATGATATTCCTTATTCTAGTAAATATTGGGATTACGTTTACAAGGATGAGCGATTAGCAGAGAAAAATATTGTATTAGTTGAGGAAAATATTTTAAGAATCAGTAAATTATTACCATAAACTTTAGAGAATTTCTCCAAACCCCTCTTTTTGCATTTTGTCGGATAGTTTTCGTTCAGCATAAGAGTTAAAGAAAACACTAAACCTTCATATTCGCGTTCTTTTGGCAGATCTCACATGGTCTGGTATGTTTGTATCCCCCCGATTGTCTTTTTTGATTAGGAAAGTGTTGCGCTGTGAGTAACAACATTATGGTCTTAAAGCAGCTGCCCACAATTTACACATTGCCAGCAAACCGGAACAAAGTTGTAAAACCCATTAACTTTTTGCCTGGAATATAATCGCCGGGTCTTATGCTCTGATCCATTTTGGTGCTTATGCAGTGGATGTTTGGTATCCATAAGATGTATTGCATCTTTTTTAATAATAAGGTTAATCCGAGCGCAAACTAAAGAGATTTTGAAATGCCAAAACCACCACAAAAAGAAACCATGCTCAAACCTGAATACGAATTCCGTTACAAACAATGTCTAATCATCCGTAATGATGTGAAAATGAGCTGCGGCAAGCGGTGCGCACAGGCAGCACATGCATCTATTGGTGCGTATAACAACGCAGAAAAGGCGCTCCAGAAAGCATGGCTCTCTGAAGGACAGAAAAAAGTGGTGCTCAAGGCAAACGACGAGCGAACGCTCCATGAGCTTAAGGTGATTGCCGAACGAACAGGGATCTCATCATCGTTAATCCAGGACGCCGGTATGACCGAGATCCCACCGGGCACGATCACTGCACTTGGACTTGGACCCGCAAAGAGCGAAGACCTCGATAAGATCACCGGTACGCTCACCCTTCTATGAGACTGAGCACCTATCCCCTGGAACAATTGCTCGGCATGAAATACT
Source organism: Methanoregula sp. (assembly GCA_026394695.1). GTDB lineage: Archaea > Halobacteriota > Methanomicrobia > Methanomicrobiales > Methanospirillaceae > Methanoregula. The sequence goes on along the minus strand of JAPKXT010000122.1, from coordinate 10,635 downwards.
ATGCGAGTGACAGGGACGGAATTGGCGGAAAGCTCCGGGTGGTGCCCGAAGATTTTGTAGTTGAAGAGATCCCGCTTGAAAAAAAAGGGGGAACAACGGGGCCCTATCTCATCTGCCGCCTCACAAAAACCAACTGGGAACTCCAGCACGCGATCAAGGAGATTGCCAAACGACTCGGCATCAGTCACCGTCGCATCGGGTGGGCGGGCACCAAGGATCGCAATGCAATCACCCGGCAATGGATCTCTTTATACAATGTTACCGCTGAGCAGGTCGCCAGTATCCATCTGACAGATATAATTCTCGAACCCCTCGGCCAGGCAAACGAAGCATTATCGTTAGGAGATCTGCTCGGCAACCGCTTCGATATCGTAATCCGGGATGCCGGTCCTGCTGACCTTGAACCACGGGTAAATGCAATCAACACTACTGTCTGCCAGGGTATTCCCAATTATTTCGGGCTCCAGCGTTTCGGTGCAACCCGCCCGGTAACACACCTTGTCGGGGAATGGATCCTCCGGGGGGATTATGAACAGGCAGTAATGACCTATGTGGGAGAGGCTTTTTCCGGAGAACCGGAAAATGTCAGGGCCGTTCGCACCGCATTTTTAAAAACCCGGGATATCCAGGCAGCACTGTCCGACCTCCCCCCCCAGATGTCGTATGAGCGGGCGATGCTTCATTACCTCTACACGCACCCGACCGATTATGCCGGGGCGCTGCTGGAACTGCCGCCAAAACTCCTGTCCATGTTTGTCTCAGCATTCCAGTCGTATCTCTTCAACTGTGCCCTGAGCCAGCGGTTTGATGACGGACATACGCTCACTGAACCGCTGGTCGGTGACCAGCTCCTCTTTGCCAACGGGCGGACTGATAGTGTCACCCGGAACAATAGTCATGCGGTTTCCCTCCATATCCAGAGGGGGCGGTGCGGTATCGCACTTTTCATGCCGGGCAAAGAGCCTGTTGAAGCAAAGAGTGATGGTGATCACGCGATTGCAGCACTTCTCACAAACTATAACATTATCCCGGAGGATTTTGCACGTGCATCGGTATTTGTTCATACAAAATTTGATGGGGCATACCGGCCAATCGCGCTGAAAACGGATATTGATGTGTCTATTGACAACAATGACGTGCGGCTGAAATTTTCATTGCCACCCGGGCATTATGCAACCACTGTCTGCCGTGAGTTTATGCAGGCAGACCCTGTCCGGATGATTTAATGTCTCGATTCGGCAAGGTGCCGTGCACCATCAATCGCGTCATTTAAGTTGCCGATCTCATCTATGATATTCAACCCGACCGCATCCGCACCCCTGATTATCCTGCCGTCGTCGATATCAGACCGGACGATCTTTCGCTGGGAGATGACATCGGTGATGAACAACTCGAAACTGTCGTTTACAATCTTCTGGGCATATTCCTGTTCGGTATCGGTAATCGGGCGTGATGTTGAACCCATGTCCTTTTTACTGCCCGATTTTATGACACTGATATTATAGCCTTCCTTTTCATTCCAGCGGCTGATATCGGAAAACTTCCAGATCACACCGATACCGGCAGTGAACGAATCGGGATCGGCATAGATCCTGTCCGCATGGGCACTGACATAATATGCAGCAGATGTCGCCATATCACCCATCGAGACTACGACAGGCTTTTTCGATTTTGCGTAACTGAGATCGCGGATGATCTCCTGTGCAGCAGCCGGTGTACCTCCGGGACTGTTGACCCGCAGAACGATCGCTTCAACCATCGGATCATTTGCCGCATCACGAAGCTCCCTGCCCACCACTTCACTGCCAATAGTATCGGCGTCAGATACCTCGCCGGTTACCATGGTCCCTTCCATGCGGATAACCGTGACACCCATCCTGTCCGAGTAGGAAACGAGGTATGCAGCGATACATAAACCAAACAGAACGATGAGACCAAAAATAATGATCAAAAACCATTTCGTCTGCGAACCCGGTTTCGAATGAACTACACCCGGGGGCAGCGTTGTGCCGTCCAAAGTTACACCTCACGATACAGAATATCAAATTCTGAAACAAGATTGCTGCCGCACATGTAATATTTCTTCAGGTTGAGACGGATCATCTCATCTTCAGAATTAATGTGCATACCACCGACAAGTGACGGGGTGTCAGAACCTCCCACAATAAAAGGCAGGTGAATAAGCCGGATCTCGTCTACGAGTTTATCGTGGAGCATGTGCCAGTTCAGGGTCGGTCCTCCCTCAATCATCAGTTTATGTACACCGAATTTTTCTTTGAGGATTTTTAAGAGCAGCGGAAGCTCAACATGGTTTTTCCCGGCGACAATAACATGGACACCTTTCTTCCGGAGTGCATCAATACGGTCCTTTGGGGCGGCTTCACAGACTGCAATGGCGGTGGGAGCATCAGGGCCCAGCACGTTTGCATCAGGAGGGATATCTGCCATGCTGCAGGGGATCACCCGCAACGGACTTTTTCCGGGTACCAGCCTGACCGTGAGAAATGAGTTATCGATACGGATAGTATTGGCTCCGACCATGATTGCATCATACTCGGCACGGGTAGTGTGAAGCAGGATCTCTGTCTCGTGCGCCATATATTTCATCAGGATTTTTGAAGACGCACCTTTCTTGAGAGTGAGTTTCCCGTCTGCGGTTATCTCCGACATCATCAGCACATGCGGGCGGTCCATCGTGTCTGTCATCGCAATTCACCGGTCTAAGATTACATTGGGTGGGGGAATATAATGAATATGATGATGGCCCGGTTTTGAATCGCCGGAACATAAAAAATGGGATACCCTGATGAAAAACGGTACCATCTGACGTCAGCCAACAACTATTAAAGGCTCGCGTACTTATGATTTTAGCTATGAATATTACTGCACTCCGCCCTAGGTTCATCAGGTACCTTGAGCCTGTTGCAGATGTTTTTATCAGGTTTGGAATCACCCCCAACCAGATCTCAATGCTTGCACTCATTGCCGGAATTACCTGCGCGTATCTCTTTTTCCAGCGCCAGTTTCTCTGGGGCAGTATCTTCCTTATCCTCTCGGCCATTTTTGACCTTGTTGACGGGAGTGTTGCACGAAAGACCCATGCACATTCAGATTTCGGGGCAGTTTTTGACTGGATTGTCGATAAATATGTAGATGCTCTCGTGCTGCTGGGAGTGGGATTATCCGGAATTTCGATCATCAGCCAGTACACTACTGTACCTGCCGTGTCCGATTTTGCCATTGCAGCGTTTGCCATCGTCGGGTCCCTGATGAACACCTTCATAAAACCGGTTGTTTATGCAGAGATTGGCTACCGTGAGAAGGTTGAAGGCAAAATCGATGACCCGCTTGAAGGTGTCGGATTTTTTGGAAGACCTGAGACGTTCATAGTCCTGATACTTGGTGGTATCACCGGTTTTATCGGGATATCAGTAATCATTATTGCGGTATGTACAAACCTCTCGGCAATCCAGAGGATTATCTACCTTTACCGAACGCTTTCCTGATCTCCCCGGCATACAACTGGTATAGTTCGTCTGCAAAATTTCCCAGCTTGGGAATGATGGAAAACAACCCGTAGGCAATTATTACTAGGCAGACAAGTGCGAGCAGTTCAGCGATTACATTATGCGCCCAGAAGAAACTCTCGTACCCGAACTCGCCATTGCTGGCAATCGATGGGTAATAGGGAAACCATTGCTCGGTGTATGCCATAATGACAAAGACGTTCCTGAGCAGGTTCAGGATATAGATGGTCGGTGCAACGATCAAAAACGCGAGGATTTTCTGGCGGAGGGTTGTTGGCACTGCAGCAGCGACCCCGAGCATGATCGCAATGCTCTGGATGCCGGTACAGCCAAGAATAATCTCCACCCTGAAACTGTTCCGGGTAATGATATTCCAGTCCGACAGGGTTACACTGAATTGCAGAAGGTTAAGAATCCAGATTATCTGGGTGACGACCAGGGAAATAAGCCAGTCCCCAAGCGCTGCAAAGAGCGGTACCTGGTCAAACCCGAAGGGTGCGTAGATCAGGAATGCCACTGCCGCTGCCCGTGACAGGTTGATGACGCGTTCATCCTCTAAAAGAAGATATTTTGTCGTAATCACCAGAAATGGTACGGAAAGTGCGGCAATAACCGGATACATGAAGTTATTTTCCAAAAAAAATTCCGGCAACTGTGCAAACAGCATGAGGATGATAAACGTCCACCCGGTAATTGCTGCGTATTTCCGATGGCGACCGGGTATGAGAAACGCAAGAAATCCAATACAGGAAATCAGTACCAGATACTCGATCATTATAGAATTATTCACCCGATACTAAAAAAAAGGATTCCAAGGTGCACGATACCCCGGGGCTCATATAATGGTACAAAAGGATCCCGCACAGGTGATCGAAAAGAAATGTGCGCAGGACGGTATTTTTCCCCGGTAAAAGGGTTAATCACCTATGCTTGCGCATGCTGTACCGATGTTCTGTCCTGAGTGTAAAAGTATGTTAATCTCGTCGGCGGGCCAGTTGAAATGCCGTAAATGCGGCTATATCCGGAAGATTGAAGCTTCCGATCAGATGCAACACATGAAACCGCGCAAGGAAAAAGAGATCATGATTGTGGATGATGAGGGTGAAAAAATGAAGACCATGCCCACCATCCAGATCAAGTGTCCCAAGTGTGAGAACAATCTTGCGATCTGGTGGCTCCGCCAGCTCCGGGCTGCTGACGAGTGTGAAGTCCGGTTCTTCCGCTGCACGGTATGCAGCCATACCTGGCGACAATATGACTGAATAAGAACCATACTTATATAATACGTTTTTTTCAAAACTCTGATATTTCTCTTCTGATTACTATCATCGGGTGGTAAGTTGTATACATCAATTATGCCAGACATTATGTATCCAAAATGTGGGGCCAAAATGCAGAGATTTTACAAATGGGTTAATTCTACTCTCGCTGATCAGAATAATCCGTTGGTACCAAACAATTGGTTATTATTGCCGGTACCAGGCAGGCCTAGCTGGGACATCAGTGTCGCTATCACCATAGCGATGATCAGGAACGCGATAACGATCACAACTCCGGCGAACACAATGAACATGACCATATGAAGCGTCCGGGTCTCGTGGAATGTGATCTCCCCGGTGTTCATTTTTCCCGCAACGGTATATGCATTGTACATCGCATATAGCCACACGATGAGACCGGGAATCAGGAAGATAACCAGTCCCGCAAGGGCAAAAAGAAAGATAACAAACCCTTTTGCAGTTTCGCCGTTGTATACCTGTCCAAGGCCGGGAAGAACGGATGAACAGAACCCCGCTATCAACGGATTCTTCTGCTCCCGGCGCGTGGCAGAATATCCCAAGTACCCGGTTGGGGTTTTCCCATCCATCCGGGTGCCGCATCCGCTGCAGAACCGCGGGGACTCCTCGGTTGATATCTTACCGCAGTGCGGACAGATCTCGTGCATACAGGTACTCTGGAGGGAAATTGATCCGCGCTTGATAAAAAGACTCGTCCATCAGGTCCTGATGCGTTGACGGTTGGTTAGAAAATTTTAAGGAGGTGATAAATCGATCACCAGCCGCATACTCAACAACACCTCCCGGGAACACCAGCTGAAGATTGCGTATCACAAAAAATTTTACCAAACTTTTTAAATACTGTTTTGTGGCATTTATAAATATGAAGGTCAGGCCAGAAGAATCACTTAAGATCGAAAACATTGTTGCATCCGCAAAGTTGACCGATTATCTGGATTTACCCGAGATAGCATCCAAAATCGAGGGTGCTGAATATAATAAGAAGAGGTTCCCCGGCGTTGTTCTCCGGATGCAGGATCCCAAGATTGCCGCACTCGTTTTTGGTTCGGGCAAAGTAGTGCTTACCGGTGCAAAGAGCATCGACAGCTTAAGCAAAGGACTCGCCATTCTCAGCGATAAACTGCGGAAGCTTGGCATCGCAATCCCAAAGAAACCGGAGTACAAGATCCAGAATATCGTAACCTCTGCCGATCTTGCAACCCCCATCAATTTAAACAAGATTGCGGTCGGGTTCAACCTGGATAAGATCGAATATGAACCCGAACAATTCCCGGGACTTGTCTACCGGCTGGATACGCCAAAAGTTGTGGTACTTCTCTTTGGGTCCGGCAAGTTGATTATTACTGGCGGCAAGGAACCTGAAGATGCCAGGAAAGCAGTAATCAAAATATTATCCGATCTCCGCAGCATTGGGTTGATCTGATACTTTTTTTCTGATTGCCAGGACCTGTTATTATATTTACATTTACTTTATTTTCAATTAATATTTTTTATTTCATTATTGTGGTAAAATTTTTTTATGATATATAAATTATATCACCAATGCCCAACAATAAGAGGGGCTTTATATCAAGAATCAAATAAATATTACAGGGAAATTTCGTTATTTTAAGGATGTGTTTCATGAGGACTGAGAATGTAATGTATTTCACAGACAAAGAGGAGGACTTTGCAAACCTTCTCATTGAGATCGGGACGAAGAGAAATGTCGCAAAGGTACTGGTATTTCTCGCAAATACTCCGGAAGCTACATCCCGGGCAATTGAGCGGGGAACGGATCTCCGCCAACCCGAAGTCAGCATTGCCATGCGTTACCTCATGGAACAGAACTGGATCTCAAGCCGGGAGAGCAAGGCAGAAAGCAAAGGACGCCCGGTCAAGATATACGAGCTGGCTAAACCAATCAATGATATCATGGATAATATAGAAAAAGAAAAAAAGAAAGAAGCGGTTACCCAGCTCGCCCTCGTCCAGAAATTACGGGATTACATCCGCTGATGTAATTATCCTGCACTTTTTTTGGTTGCCGACAATAACGGTCGTTTTCCCGGTAAAACCGCAGAACAATCCGCTCTCGACCACACCGGGGATTTTGGCAAACAAATCTTCCAGTTCTTCAGGATTACCTATCTCCCCAAATTCGCAGTCAACGATAAAATTCCCGTTATCGGTTATAACAGGGCCGTCTTTTTTGATGCCATCACGAAGGGAGGGGATGCAACCCAGGCCCCGCAGGCAGGTCATGACCGGGCGGATGGCAAAGGGTATCACTTCAACAGGTACCCGTCCGGAAAGAACAGGGACCATCTTCTGTTCATCGATGACGACCGCAAAACGGAGTGCAGCTGCTGCAACACATTTCTCCCGCATCAGGGCAGCACCCCTGCCTTTGATGAGGCGAAGGTGACGGTCCACCTGGTCTGCACCATCAAGGGCAAGGTCAATCACCGGATAAGCATCAAGTGTGGTAAGCGGGATGCCATATTCCTGGGCGCGACGTGCTGTCTGGAAGGATGTGGGGATCCCGGAAACCCGTAATCCCTCACTGATCCTTGCGGATAAGCGTTCGAGGGCATAAAAAACTGTGGAGCCGGTCCCAAGACCAATAATCATGCCATCCTCCACCATATCTGCCGCTACATATCCGGCAGCCCGTTTTGCTGCAGTGAGAGCTTCTGCTGAAGTGTCCATCTACCAGATAGATTTCAGTTTTCAATAATTAATACTGGTGATTCCGGGCCCGGAGTCTTTCTTTAAAAAAATTACGCCAGTGAAAGCCCCGCGCTTGATTGCACCCCATTTGTTCAACCTTATACCCGTAATTGAGACTGCACCGATTGCGAATCCGTTCTCCCGGCATCACTAACCTGTGACATTTTCCGGACAATCAACGCACGTTGGGATTGTGCCTCTTTGTCACGCGGATTCAACTTGAGGACTTTGTCGAGCGGGCGGAGTGCTTCGGTATCTTTTCCGAGATGGACAAGTGCCAGACTCTTATTGAACCACGCATTTGTGAATTCAGGGTCAGTATCGAATCGGTTTTAAGAAGTGCCTGGAATATGGCGAGTGCCTCGTCCAACCGACCGAGTTCTACAAGTTCGGTTGCCTGTGTGAACAGGTCTTGGGAATCGGGCATAGTATCGTGTCGTAGTGGTGAAAGGATGAAGGTTGTGATGATGGGCACGGGGAAATGAAAACGCGGTAGAATTCGAGAACGGGGACTGTGAGATGACTGTGCCCCGTTCTCTTCCTTACCTCTTATTCCTGAACCCACACCACTTATCTGATCCCAATCACACATCCCGGACGAACTTATAATCCCGATAATCTGCTGCACCGATACCGGGTCGAGAACTTTCGCCAGCACCAGCCCGGCCATCGCGACGAACAAGGTCCAGAATACTTTCTTTACCTGCTCATTCTTCCCAAACGCATTAATGGCCGCTTCCGTATCTGCCTTCATGCCATGTTGTATCAGCTTAGGCAGGAACACGAAGAGCGGCAGGAACAGGGCCGCGGCAGCGATAAATGCCAGGGTAATCTCTGCTCTTCCCGCAAGGAAGATCCCGAGCGGGACCGCGAACGTCGCGGCAAGATTTGATGCCATCCCGACATAGAATAATTCCGGCAAAAACGTCAGCTCGCTGTCTGTTCCATCACGTTCCCCGCCAGCCTCCTCGCCTCAGTGGCCCGCCCCACCACGGACATATCCAGCAGCACAAATACCGGATCGATCTGGTCCCGGATACTCCAGCGCTGCGAACCGTCATCGCCCATCGACAACCATGCGGACAACCGGTACAGACACAGTTCCTGATCCACATGCTTCCGGATCCGGAGAAACAGCCCGGAACGCACCCGTGGGGTTATTCCCATAACGGTCCCCTCGCAGACATCAGTGAGCGACCGGATCTCCTCCTCCATCCAGCGTGACGTGAGCGCCTTCTGATTACACGCTGCGAGAAAATCGATAATGAGTGAATCCTTTCCCTGGTCCTTCTCTACCATCCCAATCACCTGGATCTCAAGGACCATGAACGCCTCCCCTTCCAGCATCCCCCGCCGGGCTTCTTCTTCGGTCCGCTCGATAATATCCGGCTGGTATTTTGTAGCCGTCACTTTCTCAAACAGATCCTCTGACATTTGGGTCCCTCCGTTCTTTTTGTAAGAATCAGTCACATAACCGTACACGTATCGCATCATCGGGTATTGCATCCGGCCGTTTCAATTCCCCTGTCGCAGGGGAACCGTTTTGTTTTTCAGAAGATGCAGCTCTGAAATGTCGAAACGGACAAAAGGGACATGCCATAAAGGTTGTCCATTAGCCTTATGCTTCGGAGAAAATCATAGGATAGTGGATGGCTGATAAAAAGTACGAATCCTTGAAGATTGAGAATATCGTTGCATCCGGTGCCATCTCCAATTCCATTGATCTTGTTGAGTTGTCAAATAAGGTCGAGAACTGCGAACTCAATAAAAAACGGTTCCCCGGTGCAGTATATCGTATCAAGGAGCCCAAGATGGCGTCCCTGATCTTTTCGACGGGCAAGATAGTGCTCACCGGTGCCCGTAACAATAAGGCGCTTACAGACGGACTTGCTATCCTCATCAAATCGTTAAAAGAGGCGGGTATTGAAACCCTCAAAGAGCCCAAAGTTGCGATCAACAATATGGTCTGTTCATACGATCTCGGTAAATACATCAATCTCAGCAAGGTAGTCGTCACGCTCAATGTCGAAAATATCGAGTACGAACCCGAACAGTTCCCCGGGCTTGTATACCGGATCAAAGATCCCAAGATCGTCGTTTTGATCTTCTCTACAGGAAAAATCATTCTCACGGGTGGCAGGAACCTTGAAGACATCAAGAAGGGGCTTGACATCCTCGAACAGCAGCTCGAAAGCATAATGTAAAAGAGAAAATATTTTTTTTGGCTTTGTTGATGCGACGAAACTATTCAGCCAGTCCGATGAGCGCACAGAGGGTTGAATGGCGTCCCCGCAAATGCGCCAACAAGCGAGGTGAGACCCGACCGCTCGATTTCGGGCCCCAAAGGGGGGTTGAGAGAGACCAGTTCCTCCCACGGCAGCACGAGCCCGTTGTCCTGAACTGGTCAGGGATTACATATGCCACTGAAATTCATTTGCCGGATAAACCCCTTAAAATCCCCGGATTGACAATTGCGGGGTGCTATTGATGTTGATTAAATTTAAACTGAGGAAAGATTAGCTAAGTACTGAGACGAAGAACGTAATCATAAGGGAAATGTGGATGCAGGAAATTGAAAAACTAAAAGTTCTCCAGTCTGAGCGGGAAGCGCTCAAATCACGCTCGAAACAGAAAGAGCAGGAGAAGAATGCGGAGAACCAGACCGAAACGGCCTGTCCGGAGTGTGGCAGCCGCCAGCTTGTCCAAGATTATGAGCGGGCAGAACTGGTCTGCCAGAGCTGCGGGCTTGTGATCGATGACGATATCATCAACCGCGGTCCAGAGTGGCGTGCATTTGACTCCGACCAGTGGATGAAGCGGTCCCGTGTCGGCGCCCCGATGACCCTCACGATCCACGACAAGGGACTCTCCACCATGATCGACTGGCGCAACCGGGACTCGTATGGCAGGGCAATCTCCTACAAGAACCGCGCCCAGCTCTACCGTCTCCGCAAGTGGCAGCGCCGGATTCGTGTCAGCAACGCGACCGAGCGGAACCTTGCGTTCGCACTCTCGGAACTGGACCGCATGGCCTCCGCACTGGGCCTGCCGCGGAATCTGCGTGAGACCGCAGCTATGGTCTACCGTGACGCGGTCGA
>JAPKXT010000138.1 GCA_026394695.1 Methanoregula sp. | reverse complement strand
CCAGGAACTATTTCGAACAGAATAATATGCTGATCGCAATTATCCAAAGACCGTGTCTCCAAAGTCCGCAATCCCGATGAAATTCTCCCTGTCTGAGCTTGCGGGCTCTCTGGGGGATTTCGGGACGATCATCCCGCTGATAATTGCCGTGGCGCTGGTTTCGGATGTCAACACCCGGTATGTGCTCCTCTTCTTTGGTATCTGGTTCATCCTCACCGGGCTTTACTACCGGCTCCCGATCCCCCTTGAACCCATGAAGGCGATCGCGGTAATTGTAATCGCCGGGGGGATCGGCAGCGGGGAGATAGCTGCATCCGGTCTTATCCTCGGCGTGATCTTTTTAGTGCTCGGGTACGGCCGCTCCTTCGAGATAATCGACCGTTGGGTGCCGCAGAGTGTCGTGCGGGGAATCCAGCTGGGTCTGGCACTGCTCCTGTTTAAGGCTTCAGCAGGTTTTGTTATCAAAGACCCGTTCTTTTTTATCCTTGGTATCGGGATTGTCATTCTATTTCTCATTCTCGTCCGATACCGGCATATCCCTGATCTTTCGTCGCTGTGCGTTATAGGAGTCGGGTTCATCGGGGGACTGCTCATGTACGGTGTACCTCCCGTGAGTTTTATTCCTGCACCGCAGCTGGTAATCCCCCTTCCCACTGATTTTTCATCTGCCTTCTCAACCCTCGTTCTTCCCCAGGTCGTCCTCACTATCGCAAACGCAATCCTCGCAACATCCCTCCTCACAAAAGATCTCTTCTCAACCGATATCCCCCCGAAGAAATTCTCCACCTCTATCGGGCTGATGAACCTTGCTTCGGTTCCCTTTGGGGGATTTCCGATGTGCCACGGGGCGGGTGGCCTTGCCGGGCAGTACCGCTATGGTGCGAGGACCGGCGGGGCGAATGTCTATGCAGGGTTGATTTTTATCTTCCTCGCCCTCTTTTTCACATCCCCGCAGGTCCTCAACATTATTGCTGTCGGGGTCCTTGGAGCATTGCTGGTGTTTGTCGGGATCGAGATGGCCCGCCACAGCCTCAGGACAGATTCCCTTTTTATTACCGGTATTATTGGTGTGCTTGCTCTTGTGAGCTCGATGACAATCGCATTTATTGTCGGGATTGCCTGTGCGTATCTTCTTGGGTGGGTTGACAGAAGCAGGGAGCAGAAAAAGGGTTGATTTCTCACCCTCCTTGTCACCTGATAATTATTCCCCTGGCTTTTCTGCCGCGCTGTGGAGGAGGTTACCGGAAAACCGGGCTGAAATACAAAACCCCTGCCGGATTCAGATGTATTCCCCATCCAACGTACCTTTCCGTGATGCACTCGGTACTAAGGTGGTTCCAGTGGAAGAATGAACAGGTCGCTCTTTTATTCTACGATCCGCGTCAATTGCCGTCTTCCAGATCATATTCCGGAATGTTTGCCGAAAGATTGTGGAAACGGATAGATCGTCCGGTTTTTATTGAAAAAAGGGGGTTATTTTGTTGCGGTCGTGTTTGACGCTGCCGCTGGTGGCTTGAGATCAGTCGCTGGTGTGCTGTGATCTCCTACCCAGCCGGCAGTTGCGGTGGGCACGCTGACACTCATCGGGGTAAACAATGACTTGCCATACTTGTCCACACCAAAGTTGCCAATATCGGCCTGCGTCTGTGGTGAGATCAGGAAATTGATGAAATTGTTCGCCATCCGGATCTTGTCGACCGGCTGTTTGTCATTGTACACGGTCATGACACTGTAGATGTTGAGCAGGCTTGCCCCCTTCGTGATGATCGGGGTGAGCGTCAGGTTGCTCTTGTATGAAAGATACGTCCCTTCATCCGTGAAGGTATATGCCCCTTTCTCGTTTGCCATCTGGAGAGTCTCTCCCATACCTTTCCCGGACTCGATATACCAGGTGCCGGATTTCTCGACAGTTGCCGTGTAGTTGAATTTGGCGTTGGACCAGATCGTCTTCTCTGCA
>JAPKXT010000154.1 GCA_026394695.1 Methanoregula sp. | reverse complement strand
TATTTTTCACGGGAGCATGTTGCGCGCCACCAACTTGACTCTTTCAATTATTTCCTAAAGCACAATCTTCAGAAAGTGGTCAACGAGCAGAGGGTTATCGAAACTGATATCGAGAACCGGGGGAAGAACAACGATCCGGTGTGGGTGGAACTGGGCACCATTACGGTAAAACGCCCGCTTGTCCGGGAAGCAGACGGGTCCCAGGGAGAATTATATCCCTGCGAGGCGCGGCTGCGCAATCTTACCTATGCAGCTCCAATCCAGCTTGGTCTCACGCTCGTGCATGGGGATGAACGTCAGGAACCTATCATCACGACAATCGGGCAGTTGCCGATCATGGTAGGATCTCTTAACTGCAACCTGTATGGGAATGACGATATGCAGCGGGTCTCCCACGGGGAAGATGCATTTGATCCGGGCGGCTATTTCATTGTCAACGGCACTGAGCGCGTGCTCATGACGCTTGAAGATCTCGCGTCCAACAAGATCATGACCGAGTTCACCGAGCGGTATAACGAGCGCATCTACGTTGCTAAAGTATTCTCGCAGTTCCGCGGATACCGTGCACTGGTTGTCGTAGAGCGAAATAAAAAGAACCTGCTGGAGGTATCATTCCCGTCAGTCGCAGGGCACCTTAAATTTGTCGACCTCATGCGTGCACTGGGGATGACAAACGATCAGGAAGTCGTGACTGCGGTTTCACCCGATGAGGATATCCTCACGTTCATGATGCAGAATTTAGAAGAGAGCGAGTGCGATTCTGTCGATGGCGGTATCATGTATGTGGGTAAGAAGCTTGCACCAAACCAGACGAAGGATTACCAACGCAAGCGGGCGGAGTTCGTGCTGGATAATTATCTCCTACCCCACCTGAACTACTCGATGCCTGCTAACTTGAAGGAAGGCGATGAGGGATACCAGGAAGCTGTGCTATCCGTGCGACTTGCAAAGGGTCACTTTCTGGGACGTATGGCAGAGGCATGTTTTGATCTCGTCTTAAACAAACGCAGAATAGATGATAAGGACCACTACTCCAATAAGCGGCTGAAACTTGCCGGGGACCTCATGGAAGATCTCTTCCGCATATCCCTTAACCGGCTTACGCGGGATATCAAATACCAGTTAGAGCGCGCTAGTATGCGCCACCGCGATCTGTCAATCGCCACCGCGGTCCGGGCTGATGTTCTCACTGAGCGGCTTTTACATCCGCTTGCAACCGGTAACTGGGTTGGTGGAAGAACCGGTGTTTCCCAGCTGCTCGACCGTGTCGATCACATGGCCGTTCTCTCCCACCTGCGTCGTGTTATCTCACCACTTTCGCGCTCGCAGCCACATTTTGAAGCTCGTGACCTCCACCCGACTCAGTGGGGACGGATCTGTCCGAGCGAAACACCCGAAGGTCCGAATTGTGGTCTGGTCAAGAACTTTGCCCAGATGGTCGAGATATCCAAAGGTGTTGATGATGAAGCGGAAGTCATGCGGCTCTTATACAATCTTGGTGTTGAGCAAATACGGGGTGAAACACGATGAAGAAGTCACGAGTGTTTGTTGATGGAGCACTTATCGGGCTTGACGAAGACGGAAAAGCCCTTGTAGCTAACATCCGGTCCATGCGTAGGCAGGGCGCCATGTCCTCTGAAGTGAATGTTTCACACAAGGAATACAACGGCGATGTTGTAATTCTTACTGACCATGGCCGGGCCCGTCGTCCGCTGATCGTCCTGAAGAACGGTGAACCACTCATCACGAATGAAGACCTTGCAAAACTGGCAAAAAAAGAAGTTGACATCAACTCATTTGTCCAGCGTGGACTTATCGAGTTTATTGATGCAGAAGAAGAAGAAGATCTCCTCATCGCGATGAACCCGGAGAATGTGACGCCGGAGCATACCCATCTTGAGATCGACCCATCCCTCATCCTGGGTATCGGTGCTGCGCATGTCCCATTCCCGGAACATAATGCAAGTCCGCGTGTAACGATGGGAGCAGGCATGGTCAAGCAGGCTCTCGGGTTTGGTGCTGCTAATATGAAGCTGCGTCCTGATACCCGTGGTCACCTGCTCCATTACGTGCAAAAACCCTTAACCCACACCCAGACGTCGGAATTGATCGGTTCGGATGATCGTCCGGCAGGGCAGAACTTTGTCGTTGCAATTCTGTCCTATGAAGGCTACAATATTGAAGATGCACTCATCTTCAACAAGGCATCCATTGAACGGGGCCTGGGACGCTCCCACTTCTTCCGGACCTATGAAGGGGAAGAACGCCGGTACCCCGGTGGCCAGATCGACCGGATTGAAGTTCCCGAAGAAGATGTCGCCGGTGCGCACGGTGCCGATTCATACAAGAACCTGGATGAAGACGGCGTTATTAATCCTGAAACCGTTGTTGCAGAAAAAGATGTTCTGATCGGTAAAACATCTCCTCCCCGTTTTCTTGAAGAACCCTCCGGAGAACTCATTGCCGTTGAGAAACGTCGGGATACTTCGGTTACCATGCGCAGCAACGAACATGGGATTGTCGATACTGTGATCATAACCGAAGGAGAAAACAGTTCCCGGCTTGTCAAGGTGCGAACCCGCGACCTGCGTATCCCGGAAGTCGGCGATAAATTTGCATCCCGGCATGGTCAGAAAGGTGTCGTCGGGTTGATCACCCACCAGGAAGATATGCCCTTTACAGAGAGTGGACTCTGTCCTGATCTCGTTATCAACCCCCACGCAATTCCGAGCCGCATGACTGTCGGTCATATGCTTGAAATGATCGGTGGTAAGGTTGGAGCACTTGAAGGGCGTCGCATTAATGGTACGGCATTCCGTGGAGAGAGTGAAGCTGATATCCGTTCATCACTCAAAAA
>JAPKXT010000204.1 GCA_026394695.1 Methanoregula sp. | reverse complement strand
GCAGCATGCAGGGCAGCATCAAAGGAACGGTGGGTGATATAGGTATCCGGGTTCAGCCAGCCGAGAGTGGCAGTCGCTGAACACCGCTGCTCAAGCCATGCGAGATACCAAGGGTCATGGACACGTTGAACATCCTCAGGTGATGCAGGGTCCGAAGCAAAACGGGGGACATCACAGGGAATCCCTGAACATGCATTTACCAGGCGGGCATTGCATTCCGGGTGTCCTGGATTATCATGTTCAGCACAGATCGGATCGATGATTGCAGAGCAGCGTCCCATACCAGATCCATCTCAATGGTGATTTGGTGCGACAAGGAAATATATCTTTGATACAGGGATATCCATTATTTACACCTTAATGGTGTTTTTTACCGGGCATTCCTGATTATTCCTGGAGTAAATCCTTAAAAAATCAAAATTCTTCCCTCAATGCTACCCTTAATGCTTCCCTTTTTCGTGCGGTACACCTGTGCCCGGTCGCTTCATAGGAGAGACGTTTGCACCTTGCAGTTCACCTCCGGCAAAGTTGAACCGATCTTTAATACTCCGTGGTAATGCAGACTCAGGGATCGGCTCAAAACCAAATGAGGTGTAGAATTTGACGAGGGCAAGGGTGGAGTGCATATACAGCGGTTCGCTGCCACACTCATCGACAAGATCCTGCACGGCTTTGCGTGCATACCCGCGATCCCGGTAATCATCCGGTACGTAAACACCGTCCACCTCTAGACCATCAGGATGCCTCCTGCACCGGGCAACCGCAGCAAGCGCTCCCTCGACAAATACCCCGAAGATCCTGTCGGTATCAGGATCTGCTTTCTGCTGGTGATACATTGTCCATACCTGTTCAGCCAGCCAGAATTCAGTCTTTGCAAGTTCTTTTACGTGGACCGTGAGGCTGATGTGAGGGCTCAGGACAAAAAGAGGTCTTTTCGCCTTTGTAACCACCCCGGCTACGACAGGACCCAGAGGGATATTTTTTGCATAGTCCGATTTCCCGTATCTCGCTATCATGATCAGCGACACGTCCTGCTCATCAGCAACACGGCAGATTTCATTGGCCGGATTCCCTGATCGGACAATTGAAACCGCCCTTATACCATGCAAGGCAATATCTGCTTTTACTTCAGCCAGGTGCAGATCAGCATCCCGGACCTTTGGTTGCTGGTCCTGCTCTGGACCTGATTCACCGATAACATTGAGGAGGGTAATTTTTCTGATAAAACTCATGCTCTTTAAATATTCCAGGGTTTTTTCTGAGGGGATTGAAAAGTCCACCGGGCACAGGATATGGGAAAAAATGTTTGTACAGTATTTTTCGAGGGAGGTATCATCGTCGCCCTCAAGGCCACGGAAATGTATCACGAGGACATCGATCCCTGCTCTCTGGATTACTCCTTCAGAAATACTCCCGATGAGTATCCCGCGGAAAATGCTTTTTCCCCTTGCGCCCATGACAATAAGAGAGATGTTTTCGTTATTTGCAGTTTTGATAATTGATGCGGCAGTATCCCCGCCGCTTCCTTTTACAAGGACGGTTTTTACCGGTACCCCGGTTATAAGTTCGAGATAACGTCCTTTCTCATCCAGCATCTGCTGTGTTTGTTCTTCCGGTTCTACTGGCGAATGACCAAATACTAATGAATTTACCGGAACCGGCGTTTTGTTGAATACATGGACAAGAAATATTTTTTCCATGCCGGGGATCTCACCGATACACTCCAGAGTCCTGTCAGCAAAACGAGAGAAATCTGTTGCAACCAGTACCCGTGGGAACATCCTTTTCTCCAAATCCGGTTTTTTTCTTTTCCCTTGATAGTCACCAGGTGTGTAGACCTGGTCAAGACCTGTCAGTCTGATATGAGTTGCGCTGCCAGATGTTCCCTGCACGTTGTGCAGAGTATCTTTTTCTTCCGGTCCAGTTCATCGAGCGTGTCGGGTTTGAACATAATGCATTCCTGGTCACTGCAATGTTCAAGGCCGAGGAGGTGCCCGACTTCATGAG
>JAPKXT010000047.1 GCA_026394695.1 Methanoregula sp. | reverse complement strand
GCCATAAACCAGACCACCATCCCCCTCTATGTGATCGCCGGAAATCACGATTCTGACTATGGGAAGAACTACACGTATTATACCGCGTACACGGGCAATACTGCGAAAAATTACGTAGTTCCGGTGCAGGATTTTAACCTTGTTGGGATCAACTATGTCAGTAAATCCCTGTCATCAAAAGAGCTTCTCACACTCCGGAACGCTATTACGAACACGTCACACAACTTCACCATCATCGCGACGCACTTTTATATGGACAGGGATGGCTCGATCTCCGCTCTCGGAAATGATATCGATAAGCAGCTCGTGGTCAAACCCACGCTCGTCATGGGCGGTCATATACACGAGGACTTTGTCCGGACAGGAATGATCGGCGGCCTTGCGGTGATTGAAGACCTGACCAACTACCAGAATGGTCTCCCGGGGAGCCCGGTGAACAAGAATTACTCGGCTGGCACGCTCTACACGGTGACCGCACGGGATGGCGATGTCGTGAAAGTATCGTCACGGGTTATCCATATCGTTCCCTCCCAGTCTGTCGATGCCGAGCGGGTACTGTACGATATTTCCGGGCCCGCAACAGGAGCATCAGCACATACGGTTCCCATCGCAAGTATGGTGAACCAGACGGGCTCAGTCGCGGGTACGATCACGGGCACCGGCGCTCCGGATTGCAACGATACTCTCGGTGTGTGTACCATACCATCCCTTAACGGTGTCAGCACTCCGGAGAATCAGTTCTGGATCTTGTTAAAAGGAATATTCCGGATGCCGTGACTGCACCGGTGCACGAGGGTTGCCCGGATCCAGACATCGATTTCTCCCGGATCTTACGGTGATCTTTATCGCAACAGCCATACATCTGAGAGCAGTAAAACCATGTATTCATCATTTTTTTGATATCGATGAGAGCCAGGCACGGGGCCCTTCAGCCCGGGTGCGACTCTCGAAGACTGCCGGCCTGATGTAATTGATGGACCATCCCTCCCGGAAGATCTCCTGTATCTCTCTTTTTGTTATCCTCCTCGGACCGTATCCGGCAGGCTCCAGTTCGGAAAAGCAGAGCATGAAGTATTTCCCGGCCGGGGACAGGATGGCTGCAAGGTTATCCACGAAGACCGGGCGGTCTTCATCAGACAGGGTATGGAAGAGCCCGGAATCGGTGGCGGTATCGAACTTCCTGTTGAGTCTGGAGAGGTCCAGTGCGTTCAGGACAAGAAAATGCACCTGGAGTCCTCTTCCGGCAGCCTTCTCCCTTGCCTTCTGGATCGCAAGGGGGGCGGAGTCGATCCCCCACACTTCATGTCCTTCCCCTGCAAAGAAGAGGGCATGCTCCCCGGTCCCGCATCCTATGTCCAGGACAGATCCTGTTATCTCTCCCCTCCGGACCAGCTCAACGAGCTCCTTCTGGGGCCGGCCGATGTCCCAGGGAGGTGTGCCCCTGTATGCCGAGTCAAAGAAATCCATACCTCAACATAGCTTCTGATATGCTTATCATTATTTCTTCACGACATTGCAACACACCGGGGCACCACCATCCAACCGGTTACAGCTTATCCGGCAAACAATCTCCCGTACAAAAGCGTCTGTCAGTGACATCGTTTTCTGGATGTTAATCTCTGAGGAAAGGTCATGCGATTCCGGGGTAATTTGATGCTATGACTGAAGCCGGCCGCTGATGTTTGAGAATTTCGGGGGATGCAATTTATGCGACAACCTGTTTTGTCCGGAACTGGGTCCGGACCTTGTCGGTAAAGTATTTTGCAATTGCATCTGAACTCATGAGATCCTTGTAGACTTTTGGTGGAACACCCCCATACTCGTAAACAAGTCCTGAGTGAAACTCAATTTCCAGAATTTTTGTGTTGTCATCATATCCCACTGAGCGCAGAATACGGGACTTAACGGGCTGTCTTTCCAATAGTATTACCAATCTTTTACACGTGCGCTGACTGGTTAATGGTTTTTATAAAAGTTTTGATGGTTTCGTGACTTCATGACTTTTCTGGTGGCGTGGTGCATCGTGTGAGACTTCCCGCAGTCTACAAAAGAAACAAACGAAGGTGTGCACATGAGAAGAGTGGATCCTGGTGCAACCTGGCACTCACGAGCGGCAAACTACCACGGACTCTGTACCGCATCAACAGTGCAAAAAAATATTTTCTCGTTTACAGGACGCTTTCGAGCTTCTGTTCGAGGATTTCAAGCCCCTTCCTGACATCGTCAAGGTTCCTGCCACCCGTGAGAATGATCTTTCCTGAAGAGAAGATAAGAACAACGATCTTGGGATCTTTGATCCGGTATACCAGCCCGGGAAACTGTTCGGGTTCGTACTCGATATTTTCGAGATTGAGCGTAACGGTTAACTTGTTGATGTTGATGTATTTACCGAGATTGTATGAACAGACCATATTGGTGATCGCAACTTTTGGCTCTTTGAGGGGTTCAATACCCACCTTTTTTAACGATTTGATGACAATAGCAAGTCCGTCGGTAAGTGCTTTATGGTTACGAATCCCGGTGAGTACTATCTTGCCCGACGAAAAGACCAGGCACGCAATCTTGGGATCCGGGATCCGGTATACTGCTCCGGGGAACCGTTTCTTATTGAGTTCGCAGTTCCCGGTATTTTCTGAAAACTTAACAAGATCTATGGACTCGGCGATTACACCGGATGCAACGATATTCTCAATCTTCAATGATTCATACTTTTTATCAGCCATCTTTTATCCAATGATATTCTCCGGAGCATAAGACTAATGGATAAGGCATGCCCCTTTTGTTCGTTCCGGCTGTATAAGCCCCGGTACCGGTCAGAAAAGGACGTCGGTAATACAATCCGATACCGTCGCAACCGTCTCAAAAGTTCTCATTGACATTACGATCGGGATTACCGATGATCGACTTGCCGTCGGGTGCAATGGTATCACGAGCCGGGTTTTCATTCTCTAAAAGGCTGATCCTCCCGGAACACCTCTTCCTAGATCAGGCCCCTTAATCCTTTGCAATATCTGACTTATCTTTCCCGGCAGGGCAGATCAGAGGGATCTGGTTGCCCTTGACAGGTGTGCCATTCTTGTTGGCTTATATCCCGTGGATGAGTCAATCTGGTTCCTGTCCCCGCACCGGACCTCGAGTTTCATCGTGCCATCGGATTGCATGATCCGGGCCATTGCGGGCTCTGCCGTGGCGGCAGGGACATCCGGCTGGCATGCGTCCCTGGGCCGGATTACGGTGCTGCTATCAGAAGGGGCGGCAGCGGACACGGCTGTGGAGGGGTCCGCCAGCACCGGAGATGCTGGATCCTGTACGATCGGCCCCAGCTCAGGTTCCTGACGGCTGCATTCCCCGGCCTCCCTGGACATCATCATGGCGATCGACTTGAGGTCGAGCAGCTCCTGGATCAGTCCCTTGACCAGCGCTTCCATCTCCCGTACCTTTTTTTCCAGTGCTACGATCCGATCTTCTGATACACTGGTTTCTGAAGTTTCCATATTCTTAATCAGTTTCTCCCGTTGGTCGAGCTGGTGCCTGAGAAATGTGATCTTTGCATCAGACTGCGCTATACAGAACACTACTAGTGGCCCCGACAT
>JAPKXT010000212.1 GCA_026394695.1 Methanoregula sp. | reverse complement strand
TGATGGCAAGCGTCGAGCCGGATATCGTGTAGATATAGGTATCATCGTTTTTTATGATATCCGGCTCATCGACCCCGGCAACCTGTACATTGGTCTGCGAGTACCCGACCGTTCCCGGCAGGGCAGCCGGGACGGCCAGACAACCCTTTGACTCTTCCATCCGTTGTGCATCATTTACGGCGGTGCTGGTCCCGATTGTTGGGACCATGGTCGCATAGTGTCCGTTCTGCTGGTCCGTTGCCATCGAATCCCGGACATACTGCTCGATCTCGGCCGTTGAGTTGAACTTCTTCAGGTCTGATGACAGGGGGGGCGTAGTCGCAGGAGTGCTCGTGCAACCCGTCGCAAGGATTGCAATAAGGATGAGCAGGGAGCCTGCTATGAGGAGGTAATTTTTGGGTGACATGATCTGCAACGAGATTATAGGCACATGAGGTCATCAATCTGGCGTTAACTGCGAAAAATTTTGAAGGTATCGGAGATCATGGGGCGCAGAACCGGGAATAACCGGTTTTACCGGAAGAGAACGGGCCTTTAGTAAACCTGTCTGGCTGGCGGATCATTTTTCGGATGGACTGGTGGAGGAGGAAAAAATATCATCATCCAGACAAATAAGAAGATATGAAAATAGTATCAATTCTGATTATTCTCTGCCTCGTGGCTATGTGTTTTGCCATGGGATGTGACGCACAAGAGGACCAGGAAAGGGAAAATGGTCTCACACATATTGTTTCAAAAGATCCAGTAGCTTGTAAGAGTATCAAAATAGATTGTACAATGTACAATAACGAGCAATTCAAATTTGCCCCATATTCAGATACATCAGGTTGTGGTTGCATGGCGTATAGGATTTAGTTTAAAAAAGTCAATTATAATTCAGGCAACCCTGCACGAGCGGGGAACAGCATCAGATACCGATGGTAAAAACAATGTAAAATTATCAACAAGAATACGACGAAATACGGGATGGTGAATAAGGGTATCGGGTATATCCGGAAAGACGTCTGTCACCCGGAATATTCATCCGATAATGGCATAGTGTATGAAAAAGCATAGCGGGTCCAGACCCGGATTGGGCTCCGATTGGTCGTTCCGGAGGCTCTTTTAGCACTAATTCGACAAAATGCAGCACTATTGTTTTGGGATATCGCCTATTCGCAGCGGGAAATCACCGCTAATAGCACCTATTGGGAGGCAAAAGTCAGGGGCCGGATGGGTTGGGGTAGCGGGAGGGGGTTTGGGAGGGGAAAAAGGGGGGTAATCAAGATCTGAATAGGGATAATTCTTAAATACAATCGTTCGTAATAATGAACATATGTTCAAAAAATTGAACATTCTTGTAACCCCCTCGTTTCACACCCTGACGTTCCTTGGACGGCATTACCGGGAAAGTTTCTACGTCAGAGAACTTGCAAAGATCCTTTCCATCGGTGTCGGTTCTGCAAGTGTCCAGCTCCGGGAGTTGAGTGAATCAGGTCTTATCACCAGCGAGCAGAGAGGCAGGACACTGTTATATCGTGCAAACATTTCCAACCCTCTTGTTCGTGAAGCCAAAATTCTTGCAGCATTGCTCGAACTTTCTCCTCTTATTACCGATCTGAAGACCCATGTTTCGCGGATGATCCTCTTTGGGAGCTGTGCGAATGGCGAGGATTCCAGTGAAAGCGATATTGATCTTTTTATCGAAACCGCTGATCGTCCTGAAGTGCAACAACGGATTTCCCGGGATGAAAAAACCCTGTCCCGCAAACTT
>JAPKXT010000025.1 GCA_026394695.1 Methanoregula sp. | reverse complement strand
GTTTCATCTTCCCGGATCACAACGCGTGTCCAGCGATTCAGGTGACTGGTTAGACGAACTCTGCCATCATTACTCCCAGAAGATGCGAATGTTGATACGCTCCCGGAATAATACATAATTCAGGATAATTTGATGCAATGGCAACAAAAAACGTAAGGGCAACTTTTGATGGTCATTCATTTCATGTGATCGACCCTATTGATCTGGCACCAAATAGCGAATGTCTTATTTATGTAAAAGAGGTTAAACCGAAACAGGCAGAAGATGCAATAAACTACCTGTTTAGTATTGCAGGAACTGCGCATGGCCCAAAAGACTGGTCAAAAGAGCATGATCATTATCTGTATGGGACGCCAAAAACGGTGAATCTTGAATAAGAGAGAAATCTTTCTGGATACTTCATTTGTGGTTGCTATCATCAATAATGATGATCAATTTCACAAGGCAGCTCTGGATTTAGAGAAGGATCTTAAGACATACGCTACGGTCTGGATTACTGAGGCCATCCTTATTGAGATTGGAAATACATTTTCCAAATCAAATAAAGGTCAGGTTTCAGATTTTATACAATATTGCTATGAATCTCCCAGAATCCACGTAGTAAATACTGATGAAGGACTGTTGCGTCAGGCTCTTGATTTATTCAAATACACTGACAAAGACTGGAGCCTCACCGATTGCATCTCTTTTGTTGTGATGAAAAGAGAAGGTATCGACATTGCATATTCATCAGATCATCACTTTGAGCAGGCAGGATTTCACTATATATTGAAATCCGGTTAATCTCATTTCTGGGGATGCTCTGCATATCTGATGGGGAGTTTTTCATACCAGCCACAAAGAAGATACATTTTACTCGTTACGCCATTCCAGTGCCTTCTTCTGAAGTTCAAGGGACTTATAGGTTGTCCGGGCTGACATGAGCGCGCCGGCCCACTCCTAGCGCAGGGTGGATCTCCGTTTACAATTTCGTTTCTCCAAGAGATGCACCATAAAATTTCGTACCTGGATCTGCAGATCCGGGGGGAGATTCTTCGCTATATCCTCAATGTCTGACATGGGAAAAGTGCCTCAAATGTATTCTATTCCTGTCCCGGCATAAAGTATTTTTTGAATGCTCTGTGAAACGCTTTTTAATCCCCGGTACGTAAAGCAAACCTCCTCTTCCCCGCACCATTCCGCCCGATGATGCCGACAACCTCCCCGTGCTCAACATCAAACGAGACATCCTTCAGCGCCCAGAAATTTTCGGCAGGGGAAGCACACTGAAATCGCTTGAACGGCGCCTTCACCGAATTGACAATCGCATCGCGGAGCATGAGGTATTTTTCCTGCGGTCCGCCGAGGGTGTATTTCTTCCCGAGCCCACGGACGCGGATGGCGATGTTGTCAGAAGACATGAGAGATACCTGCAATATTAGTTATCATTGGTAGTTAACCCCGGTGATCAGTGAAATCCTTTTTTTTAAGATGGCTCAATTTTTATGAATGTTTCCCATGCATGAAGCTTTTTTGTTATAACGTGTGGTATCAAATGTCATAATTATATATCACTTTAGTTTTTCAATGAGGTGGTTTAATGGTTTTTTCTGCCCAAACAACAACACGTTCTGCCAACAGCAGAGCTTCGTGATATTCTTCATCACTGACCGGACCTTCCAATCCGGGATACCGTGTTTGAGCTGCATACAGTGTAAGCGTTGACGCATTTTTTATATCGTTGGGAATGATCACATTTTCTTTTTCAAGAGCTGCCAAAAGCTGCGATATGTCATGAATATAGGGGAATGCCACTTTCTTTGAGATGTATACCGCCTTAATCGCTTTCTCGGCTGCCTGTTGAGCCTGAAAACAAAGATCTTCCGGGTAAATTTCTCTGGAGCGTTGTTTTGCAAGAGCCAGACTGCTCTTTGCACGATTCAGCCACTCAACCGGATTATCCGGTGGCAATCTTTTCCGCGTCATAGATCACGACACCCTCCCGTGTGGCAGGATAAATCACCAGATACGGCGAATCACGATATTGCTCAACCTGTTTAGGGGAAACGACGATGATATCCACGGCCTTGCCAACCCCATAAAGCCGCATATAGATCTTTGCTGCTACGTCCCGGGGATTCCTGACACCTTTTTTGATCACAAGAAGATCGATATCACTGTGTGGTCCCATCTCTCCACGAGCTGCAGAGCCGAACATGATAATCCGTTCCGGATGTGCTACCTCAACAATCCGCTGTATGATATCATGTAAGATTTTCTTGGGGACGTTCTTTTTTTGCATAAAGTATCCATTTCTGTTATCAATTATTCAGGTACAATGCACTTGCATTCTTCTGTATGACCCTGACGTTAATATTTTTATTCTCCCATCATAACTGACCCATCGCACCCGTAAACGATGTTCAGGCATACTGCTGAAACTTTTCTAGTGAATTGACAATGGCATCGCGGAGCGTGAGGTATTGTTCCTGCGGTCCGCCGAGCTGATATTTCTTGCCGAGATTACGGACGCGGATCGCAATGTCATCGGTCATAATGTCTGGTTCACTGATCCTGCACGTTGTAATTCATACAATATCCGCATAATACTGCTCCATCCTCCGGAAATAAAACATCCCTGAAACAAGCAGCACTGCAACAACGCCAACGGAAACAAAGATCATCGCACCGGGGATTTCCGTCCCGAGTAATGCCCATCTGAATCCCTCAATTACACCCGCCATCGGGTTCAGTCCATACAGGGGACGTATCGCTTCCGGGATCATGCTTGCCGGGTAGACAACCGGTGACGCATACATCCAGAGCTGGATGATGAAGGGAACCGTGTACTGGAAATCACGGTACTTGACGTTCAACGCCGAAAGCCAGAGCCCGATACCCAGTGAAGTGGCAAGTGCAAGCAGGATAAAGAGGGGAAGGAATACGACATTGATTGTTGGCATAAAGCCGTAGTATGCCATCATCAGGACCAGAATCGAAATAGATACGACAAAGTCCACAAGCGGGGAGAGGATACCGGAAATCGGCATGATCAGCCGGGGGAAGTACACCTTTGTCATAATGTTTGCATTTGCCACCATGCTCATCGTTGATCGCGTGAGCCCTTCGGAAAAGAGTATCCATGGCAGGAGTGCGGCAAAGGAGAAGAGAGGGTACGGTATACCATCAGAGGGAATTTTTGCAAAACCCCCGAAAATGATTGTGAAGATCAGCATCATGAAAAGCGGCTGGATGATCGCCCATAAAAACCCAAGTGCCGTCTGTTTGTACCGGATTTTTATATCCCGCATCGTGAATGAAGTAAGAAGTTCCCGGTAATTCCAGAGTTCATGAAGATCTACCGGCACCCATTTCCGGGGCGGGCGGATGATGAGGGTTGGGATTTGTGATTCAGCGTGGTTTGTATCAGTCATTGATCACGTACTTCTGATTAGAGTCAGGAACTTAATAAATCTAGAATATTCTCTACTCACTTTACTATTTACAAGTATGTTCAATATACCACGCAACCGTCCGCCTCAGCCCCTCATTGAAAGGTACCCGCGCTACAAAACCGAATTCCTTCTCAGCGCGGGATGTGACAAGACACCGCCGCGGTTGGCCGTCGGGTCTGGTCGTGTCCCAGTGGATTTCACCCGTGTAACCGGTCTGCTCCTTGAGAATTGTGACAAGATCCTTGATCGAGATCTCCTTCCCAGCGCCGAGGTTGACTGGTTCAGGTTTGTTGTACCGCTCTGTAGCAAGGACAATAGCACGTGCTGCATCCTCAACATAGAGGAATTCACGGGAAGCTGCCCCGGTACCCCAGACATCAACGATGGATTTCTTTTCCTTAACGGCATCAACAAACTTCTTGATCAGTGCCGGGATTACATGCGAACTCTCCACGTTGAAATTATCGCGCGGTCCATAGAGGTTCACCGGCAGGAGGTAGATCGCGTTGAATCCGTACTGCTGCCGGTATGCCTGCACCTGCACAAGGAGTGCTTTCTTCGCAATCCCGTATGGGGCATTGGTCTCTTCCGGGTACCCGTTCCAGAGTTCATCCTCGCTGAACGGAACCTGCGTGAATTTCGGGTAAGCGCAGACGGTACCCAAAATCACACACTTCTCCACACCCTCCTGTCGGGCTGCCTCGATTATCTGGATGCCCATAATCGCGTTGTCATAGAATAGTTCGCCGGGATACTTCTGGTTGAATCCGATGCCTCCGACTTTCGCGGCAAGGTGGATGACAATATCCCTTCCTTTTACCGCTTTGACACAGTTCTCCCATTTCCGAAGGTCAAGATCCTTGCTGCGGGGGATATAAAGTTGTGAATTATCTACTTCCCGTTCACGAAGCTGTTCAACAATATGCGATCCAAGAAATCCTGCACCACCTGTGATAAGAATCTTTTTACTTTCCCAGAATGTCATTTCAGGAACTCCCGGTCATGAATATATGATATTTAGTCTTTCTTCCACCACTTTTTCGGGAACGTCTTTTTCAGGATGTTATCCCCTTCGCCAACCGGTGCCAGTCCAATCGCACGCATGTCAGCATCCATCATAATTTTAACCAATGCATCAAACCGTATTTTCGGTTTCCAGCCAAGATTTTTCCTTGCTTTTTCCGGATTTGAGATAAGCACTTCGACTTCAGTTGGCCGGAAGTATTTCGGATCAATTTTTATATGCTTCTCAATATCAAGTCCAACGTAGGATAGTGCTGCGTCAAGGAACTCCTTCACCGAATGGGTTTCCCCGATACCAATCACATAATCATCAGCTTCTTTCTGCTGGAGGATCTGCCACATGCATTCCACATACTCGGGCGCGAAACCCCAGTCACGGCGGGCATCAAGGTTTCCGAGATATATATATTTTTCCTTTTTTGCGAGTATTCTGGCTATACCTCGGGTTATCTTTCTGGTGACAAAAGTCTCACCCCGGCGAGGTGACTCGTGGTTAAAGAGAATCCCGTTTGTCGCAAACATGTTGTATCCTTCACGGTAATTGCGCACCATCCAGTACGCATAGACCTTGCTGCAGGCATACGGACTCCGGGGATGGAATGGTGTATTCTCATCCTGCGGGGGAGCTGACGCCCCAAACATCTCGCTTGAAGATGCCTGGTAGAACTTCATCCCATGGTTGCTTCGGTGCACTGCCTCTAAAAGACGTGTAGTCCCGAGTGCCGTGACATTACCGGTATATTCCGGGGTCTCAAAACTTACCCGGACATGACTCTGGGCGCCGAGGTGATACACTTCATCCGGTTGAAAATTGTACATGATATTTGCGATCTGTTCCGAATCGGAAAGATCCCCGTAATGGAGAAACATTCTGGCATGAGGGGTATGGGGGTCAACATATATCTGGTCAATCCGGCTGGTATTGAACGTCGAAGAACGCCTGATCAGGCCATGTACTTCGTACCCTTTTGACAATAATAGTTCAGCAAGGTATGACCCGTCCTGACCAGTAATGCCGGTAATAAATGCTTTTTTTACCATAATTTCCGTATTAATTTGTTAACATACTGTGGATACAAATATTTCCTTTTTTGGATTTGATAGATGTTTCTGTCATATCCTGAAGGATTTTCATGGTGAAATAATTCAAATTTGAATACGTTATTCACGGTACTTTTCATAACTTCCTGTAATAGAATCCTTTTGTTTTAGCGGTTTCCCAGTCTGCCATCCCCCTCACATCGATCAGCACCGGATGATCGCTCATCAATTCCCGGATCTTCTCAATCGGCATCGTCTTGAACTGAGAATGCGCTACCGCAATGATCACTGCATCAACCTTAATATTCAGCCGGGGAAGGGGTTTCGCACCAAACCGCTCGATCACCTCATCGGGAAGCAACGGATCATATCCGTACACGTCCACCTTGAACTCCTTGAGCTCATGGATAATTTCTTCAACGGGGACTCACGGGTATCCGGAACATCTTCTTTGTACGTAAGTCCCATAATCAGGACTTTGGAACCCTTGATAACTTTCCCCACTTCATTCAGTCCCTTGATTGCCAGCTCCGCCACATGTTTTGGCATCGAATCATTGATGGCCCGCCCGGCAAGAATCACCTGAGGGTGATAGCCAATCTCTTCTGCTTTCATCACGAGATAATACGGATCTACCGGAATGCAGTGGCCACCCACCAGCCCCGGACGGTACGGGTGGAAGTTCCATTTGGTCCCTGCCGCATCAAGCACTGCCTGGGTATCAAGCCCCAAACGCTCAAAGATAAGTGCAAGCTCATTCATCAGCGCGATGTTCAAATCACGCTGGATGTTTTCGATCACTTTTGCGGCTTCTGCGGTCTTGATATTCGGCGCACAGTAGACCTTGGTGACATGACTGTAAAGCTCGACGAGCATTTCAGTGGTCTTTTCATCCATCCCGGCAACGATCTTGGTGATTTTATCGAGTGTATGTGCATCATCGTTGGGGTTGATTCGTTCGGGAGAGTAGCCGACGAAAAAATCTTTCCCGCACTTCAGACCGGATTCCTGCTCAAGAATGGGGATGACGATCTCTTCGGTTACTCCGGGATATACGGTAGACTCAAGAACCACAATTGCACCCCGCTTCAGGTTCCTGCCGACGGTTGTGGTTGCCGATCTAACCGGCCCGAGATCCGGGTCTTTGGCTTTCGTCACCGGTGTTGGAACGCAGAGCATGACAAAATCCGCATCTTTTATTGCGGCTGGATCTGTTGTTGCCCGAATTTTCGACCCGGATGCAACAAGCGAATCAACTTTACGCTGATCAATATCGAATCCAATCGTTGAAACATGTTCGGCAAATGCCTCTGCAAGGGGCGTACCAACATAACCGAGACCCACAACACAAACCGTTTGTCCCTTTACTGATTTTTGTACCATGCAATCGTCTCCTCAAGACCTGTAGTGACCGTATATTCCGGTGCATACCCGAAGGCTTTCTGTGCTGCAGAAATATCTGCAAGAGAATCATGGATATCACCCGATCGCCCGGCTTCATATTTGAGAGGTAGTGCCTCACCAAGTGTATCCATAATCGTTCGTGCGAGATTGATTAACGTAATGCGGTTCCCGTATGCAACATTGAAAACACCCTGTGCATCACTCTCCATCGCACCGATGTTGGCCTGCACAACATCTTTCACATACGTAAAGTCCCGTGTCTGCAATCCATCCCCATAGATTACCGGTGATTCGTGATGCAGGATTTTTGTAATAAATTTCGGGATCACTGCGGAATATTCAGAGTTGGGATCCTGCCGTGGCCCAAAGACATTAAAATACCGAAGCGATACCGTGTCCATTCCATACAGCTCATGAAAGACATTCAGATAATATTCGCCGGTCATTTTTATTATCGCATACGGGGACTTTGGATTTGGCACCATATCCTCCCTTTTGGGGAGTGTGGGTGTATCCCCATAGACTGAAGAGGATGATGCGTAGACGATCTTTTGTATTCCACATTTTTGAGCGGCAACCAAAACATTCAGGGTTCCCGTTACATTTGCCTCATTTGAAGCAAGAGGATCTTTCACGGATCGCGGAACTGAAGTAATTGCAGCTTCATGAAATATGCCATCCGCATCTTTGCAGGCTTTTTGAAGAAGTGCCTGATCAGTAACACTACCATTCACAAAAGTTACCGTTGGTGTATCCACCAGATGCCGTATATTTTCCATCCTGCCGGAAAAAAGATTATCAAAAATAACAACCTCATCTCCACGATTGGCAAGTGCATCGGCAATATGGGAGCCAATAAATCCTGCTCCTCCAGTTATAACATATTTCATAGAATATGCACCCCCAAACTTCGCATATTTCGACGCAGTGTGATGATCAGTGGGATGAAAATCCCAAGGATGCTGAAGTAAGTATCTCCTGATCATGTGAAAGAATATCTTCTGGACACGAATGCCTCACAATATTAAACTATATGGGTGACGGGAGATTAAAAAGGATAAGGAAAAATGGAGATCTCTCTTTAGTGAGGCTACCGAAGGTGATGACGAACATGAGAGGAATATATGACTCCCCTCCTAATCCATTTTCAACGCATAAAACATTGTATGAATTATCCGACTCTCCATTTCTCTTGAGTACTTCATTGATTTTTTAAAAACCCACATCCCCGGTGCGCAATCTTCTTCTAGATAGAAATTGACCAGTGATACAAGAGAGGTATTCGTACGATGCACCGTTATTCATTGTCCTGCAGTGCGGAAGCTGGCGATCTTGAGCCGTTTGTCCTTGCAGTCCACGAATTGATCCACC
>JAPKXT010000045.1 GCA_026394695.1 Methanoregula sp. | reverse complement strand
AACCGGAGTGGCTACACAACATTCCTCGTAAGCAACGGTACAAATCCCGACGTGCTTTCCCGCTGCAACCCATACCAGATGTATGTCTCGCTTGATGCTCCTGATGAGGAGACGTATATTTCTGTCTGCCGTCCGCTTGAGGATTATTGGGAGAGTATACAAGAGAGTCTTGCCCATCTCCAATCCCGCCGTTCAGCGGTGCGGATCACGCTTGTGAAAGGATTAAACGATTTCGCACCTGAAAAATATGCAGCACTTCTGCAGGAATCCGGCTCGATGTTTGTTGAAGTGAAGGGATATATGTATCTGGGATACAGTAGAAAACGGTTGGTACGAGAGAATATGCCGGAACATGAGAGGGTACGCTCATTTGCTGAGAAGATCGCAGCTGAATGTGATTACCGAATCAAAGATGAGAATGTTTTGAGAAGAGTGGTTTGCCTGGAGCGTTTAAGATGAGATTCAATCCTGAGGAATGGAAGAAAAAGACGCATGAGAATTTCGAAGAAGCATGGCATGAGGGCCCTTCTGTTCTGACCCCGGCAGGGAGTGAAGGGAAGTACCCGTTCCTTACCTACAAGAGAGCACAGGCACATCCGATCTTTGCCACCATTAACCGGCTGCGCGAGACCTATCTTTCACTTGGATTTGACGAAGCTGAAAACCCCGTAATTATCGATGAAAAGGATATCTACCGGCAGTTTGGTCCAGAAGCGATGGCAGTGCTGGACCGGGTTTTCTACCTTGGAGGGCTCCCGAGACCAAATGTCGGGATTTCAAGAAAGCAGCTCGATGAGATCAACGAGATCCTGCAGAGTCACCGTAGTCCACTCATCCATCATGATTCAGTCCCTGCCAGTCAAAGTCACCAGCATGCACCGTACCAGATGATGACAAAAGAGACTGAAGAACGATTACGGGAAACCCTCCATGCATACAAGAAATCCGAGATAGATGGCGATGAACTCACTATTGAACTTGCTAAAGTACTTGGTGTAGATGATGCGCTTGTCGTGCACATTCTCGAAGCGGTCTTTCCGGAATTCCGGGCACTCGTTCCTGAATCCTCGCGAAGCACCCTGCGCAGTCATATGACAAGCGGGTGGTTCATTACCCTCGGCGCCATCTGGGAACATACGCAAATGCCCATCCGGCTCTTCTCAGTCGACCGCTGCTTCCGTCGGGAACAGGCCGAGGGCCCGACACGACTCATGACTTATCACTCTGCATCATGTGTCGTTGCGGGTGAGGATATAACCAACGAAGAGGGAAAAGCAGTCAGCATGGCTCTCCTCTCCGCATTCGGGTATACTGATTTCCGGTTCCAGCCGGATGAGAAACGTTCCAAATACTATATGCCGGATTCCCAGACCGAAGTCTACGCACGCCATCCGTTGCACGGCTGGGTGGAAGTGGCCACCTTTGGAATGTACTCCCCCTCAGCACTTGCTGAATACGGTATTGGTGTCCCGGTCATGAACCTCGGTCTCGGTGTTGAACGGCTCGCGATGATCGCGTACAACGCAAATGATATCCGGCAACTCTGTTTTCCCCAGTTCTTCCCCCGGTCACTTACGAATCAGGATATCGCCCGTGCGGTCAGGTTGCGCGAAGAACCGGTATCCCCGGAAGGAAAGATGCTTGCCACAGCCATCGCACGAATTGCCTCAGAGAATGCAACTGCCCAGGGACCATGCTCGTTTGACGTATGGGAAGGTAAACTTGGGGATGCAAATGTGAAGGTTGCGGTTGAGGAGACGGAATCCAACGCAAAACTTTGCGGCCCGGCGTGTGCCAACGAGATATTTGTCCACGATGGCTCGATCCTTGGTGTCCCGGATGTAGAAAAGTGGAAACAGGTGCGCACCGAAGGGATTTCAACGGGTATCACCTATCTTTCCGCGGTGGCAGCACTTGCAGCAGCACGGATTGAAGAGGCGGCACGATACGGGAAATCCACGGTAGTCCAGGTAAAGATGGCAAAACTCCCCAGCGACATTAACTTAAAAATTGATGAATTTGCGATGAGAGCAGTCACTGATAACAACAAAAAAGTGGATGTACGGGGACCGGTATTTCTTTCAGTGCGATCATCCGTACAGGAATAATTTTTTCACTTTTTAACCGGAATTTTCGCCAGCGAAGAGCCATTCCTTTTCGGTGATGTTAGAAATAGATAACATTAATATCCATGAATGTTAGAAATAGATAACATACAAGCGTGAAACCAATGAAACCAAGAAATCAGTATCGGATTATTATTGGAGCGCTGATGGTCATCAGCGGCATCATCTCCATTGTTCTGACCCCGGGGGAAGCCGGTATTGGAACAATGTTACTGGCGGCAGGGATTGTCTTCCTGATTACCGGTATTGTCCATCACCGGAAATACGGGGATGATCCGGAATCCGACGAGCGATCGAAGAAAATCGGGGCATACGGGTTGTCCTATGCATGGCTGACGGGTCTTTTCTTCATGTATGGCCTCTTCTGGCTGGATTATCTTGGCGTGCTCAAACTCAGTGTACAGAATGCACTCATGGCATCCATCCTTGTCCTTGCACTCTCAGCGGCGATCTACCATACATATCTCTTCCGGAGAGGGGATGTTGAATAACATTTTTTGGAGTGCATACTTGTGCAGACAAGGATAAAAGAGCACCGTTCCCGCGTATCCATGACCCAGGATGACCTCGCCAAAAAAGTTGGCGTGCGACGGGAGACCATCGTCTTTTTGGAGCAGGGGAAGTACAACCCATCCCTTAGACTCGCACACGATGTTGCCCATGCCCTGAATGCGAAGATCGATGACCTTTTTATCTTTGACGACGATGAACCGGAGCCCGAAAGCCCGGAACAGCGCGTTGTACTTATAGATTAAATTCCCCGGTTATAGGAAAGCCTGCCCGGATTCGCCGGATAATACGGGACATTCACTTTTTTCTGTAAAGGTACACAGGTCCCTGAGGATCAGTACCGCAGCCTCCTTATCGAGCGGCTGGTTATCATTTCCACATTTGGGCGAGTAAATACAGGACGGGCATCCCTCATCGCACCTGCAATCCCTTACCAGTTCATGTGCACTTGAAAACAGGGCAGGAAGTAGCTCATACGCTTTTTCTGCAAGACCGATCCCCCCCTCGTAACCGTCATATACAAAAACCATGGGTTCGCAATTTTCACCAAATGCGGGTGACGATAGTCCACCAATATCCCAGCGATCGCACATGACATGCAGGGGCATGAGACCAATGATCGCATGCTCGGCGCCATGCAATCCTCCGGCGAGATCGAGTTGTAAATGTTCAATGCGTTGTTCGGTGTCCGGTGCGGGTATAAACCAGAATGCCTTTGTCCTGAAGGTAAGCGGTGGCAGAACAAGAAGTTCCACACCGATGATGGTGTCTTTGCGTTTGATCTTATAGCCGGTATACTGTTCTGTCACTTCCACATCGCCAAAGAAACATCGCACACCATTGATCATTCGCGTTTCTGATGTCTCAATGATGGTGAGATCAACCTTTTTGAGCGGCTGCGTATAGTAATCCACATCAGTCTCTGTTACCCGGACGGTGTGCGTCTCCAGGTCCATCTCGTTGACGACATACATTTCACCCTGGTGAAGCATGATCGCTCCTTTATGTGCCTCCCGGTAAGCCTGCGCACGGTCCATCGTTTCAAGCAATCGGCCATGGCACAGGATCCGGAATGTCGAGCCGGGAATACCATCAAGCCTTACTGCATCCGCAGCCCTGCCCCGCCCGGAATATACCCATCCGCGACTTGTTTTCCTGAGAAGATCACTGGACTCAAGTTCCGGGAGGATCTCATAAAATGATTCCCCAAAATATTCCTGGTCCCTGTCATCATGCAGGGGGAGCTCGGCCGCAGCGCAGAGCAGGTGCCCGGAAACAATATAGGGATTTCCTGTATCGATAATGGCATGCTCGTGCGAACAGCTGAAAAAATGGTGAGGGTGATTCATGAAATACTGGTCGAGAGGGTTTGCCATTGCAACAAGAATCGCGAGTGACTCTCCCCCTTTTCTCCCGGCCCGGCCTGCCTGTTGCCGGGTTGACATCATGGTTCCGGGATAACCGGCAATAATAACTGCGTCCAGCGACCCGATATCGATCCCAAGTTCAAGCGCATTGGTTGACACAACACCCTTCATCGTACCTTCTTTCAGCTGGCGTTCGATAAGTCGTCGTTCTTCAGGAAGATAGCCGGCACGATAGGCTGATATCGATTCCGCGAGACGTGCGGAGATACGGCGGGCATCCTCCCGTGCCCAGAGCGTTACCAGTTCTGCCATTTTCCGGGAGCCGGTGAAACAGAGCACCTGGAGATTGTCTTTCACGCAAGAAACCAGAAGATCTTTTGTCTCCTGGTACGTGGAGCGTTCACCAATACCATCGTAAAACGGGTTATACAGGATAAAGTGTTTCCTGCCATGCGGAGAACCATCGTCGTCGACGAGCTCAAACGGTTGTCCTGTAAGTTTACCTGCAAACTCCAGCGGATTGGCCAGGGTTGCAGTCGAGAGGATGAACTGCGGTGATGACCCATAAAAATGGCACAGGCGCACCAGCCTCCGAAGCAATAATGCGATATGGGAACCAAAGACCCCCCGGTACCGGTGTGCCTCGTCTATCACAATTAATCTCAGGTTGGAAAAGAATGGGCGCCACTTCGCGTGCCACGAGAGCACCTGGTGAAGTTCATGCGGATTGGAGATTATGACCCGTGAGTTCTCGCGAATCGCTGCACGTTTTGACTGGGGTGTGTCGCCATCGTAGATCGCAGGCCGGGCAGATATACCAGTGAACTGCGCCATCTGTACGAGGGTGAAAAGCTGATCATTAGAGAGTGCTTTAGTCGGGTACAGGTACAGTGCACGTGCCTCCGGGTCTGATTTAAGCTTCTCGAACACCGGAATGTTGAATGCAAGGGTCTTGCCACTGGCGGTGGATGTGGTGAGAATCACGTTTTTCCCGGTTCTTATACGGTTGATAGCTTCGCACTGGTGGGAATAGAGGCGTATCCGGTGCTGGTCGAGATATGATTCAAGAGTATCGTCAAGAGGTACTGCAAGTGTTCCGAATCGGGGGGGTTCCGGTTCGCTTATTTCCACGTGCACTACACGGTTCCGGTACACGGGGTTCGTACAGAGCAGCCGGATAACGTCAGCGACAGCCATAGGACTCCCCCAGCAGGTGAAAAAAAAGCAGCGCGAGAGATACCACGTCCTGCTTATTGTGCTCGATAATCGGGACGAGCGGGCCACAATTTTCCGTCCGCAGGTAGGTTTCGTAGAATTCCGGGACCATCTGTCCGGGAATATCGTCTTTGCGGTGAATGCCAAGGATTTCCGTTTCCAGTGCAGCCAGGCGCAGAGAGGGGAAAAAATTCTTCCATCTTCTGCGGCTGAAATGAAGTACATCGAAATGGGGAATTTTTGTCGGAGGACCCATGCCATAGTAGGCAAGCCGATCTGAAAGATAGGGAAGATCAAACGATTTACCGTTAAAGGTTACCAGTGCCGGACGATCACCGGACATGTGATCGATCGTGGCCATGAGTGCCGCCTGTTCCTCATCGATATCACGCAGGAGGTACTGATGGACAGCAAGATACCCGTCCTCGATCATACCAACACCAAAGAGAATAACCGGGCGGGAAAAAAGCCCGAGTGTTTCAATATCAAGAAATACATAATTTTCAGGTTCATGAAGTCCTGCCGTCCCGAGAACATAAGGATGGGATTTTGCATGCCGGCAGCCGATTAAATTCATAATTTCTGCAGAATTGCCGTCATACAGGCACGTGAGTACATCATGGGTATATGACCGGAACTTTGGGTGCTGCATCAAATCCTGTAATGTCCGGTACCCTTTTGCCCTCAACCATGCTTCTTTCCCTGGCCCGATACCATGCACAAGCGTGAGATCTCCCATGATATCAGATCTGAACCGATCAAGATCGAACAAAGGTATTTTGATAGATTGCCGGCATTTCAGACAGTAGCAGACTCCGCGTTCGTTGAAAACTTCAGTGCCCGAAAAAACCGTATCAAACGGGACGTTCCGGTACTTCTCAACTAATGCATCAAGTTGGTTGTGTGCCTTTTCATAATCCGATGAAAAAACAACATTATTGGAAAAACTACTTCCAAAAACATTCCCGTCACGGACAACTTCGTATTCCCGCATTGTTTCCATGCGCTGCTGCCAGAGAGCACCGATCCGAGCTGGGGCATGTGTCGCCGACATCGTCTGAATACAAAAACGGCGTCCGGGAGTTAAATCTCCAGCCGCGGGGGGTGAAAGTAACACGAACCTCAAAGGCAAAGGAATACCACTGGATCCGGTCTAGGACCAGTAATCCGTATATAGGATCCCAGGTTCTCTGGCTTAGCCACGATCTTCAAGGACTATAAGGAGACCTTCATTGGTTATTCAAAAGGAACACCGCTTACCGGTGGCGATCTAAAACTACCAGGCTTGCAGAAGCTGGCTGGCGCCTCATGCGGGTTTAACTTTAAAAAAATCCATTCCTGATCATCTTCTGGGGAAAGAATCTTCCCGATACAAAGAAAGAACCTGATACTAGAGGATACAAAACTGCATCCCACCGGGATCCAGCAACAGTGCAGGAAAGGACTGAAATGAAAGACATCAGGGGTTTTCTCATCGATCTTGATGGGGTTCTGTATGTGGGAGACAAGGCGATCAAAGGTGCCCGGGAATCCATCGATCTCCTCAGGGACGGAAAATATCCATTCAGGTTTGTTTCCAACACCACCCGTAAATGCCGGAAAACTATCGCAGAGCAGTTGGTATCAATGGGGTTTGATATTCCCGTTGAGTATATTTTCACGCCCCCCCTTGCTGCAATCGCCTTGTTGAAAAATGCCGGTAAACACCAATGCTACCTTCTTACAACGGGAGATGTGTACCGGGACTTTGAGCAGGACTGTATTTGCAACGCCAGTACTATGGCTGATGTCGTTATTATCGGTGATGCCGGTGACAACCTTACCTATGACAGCCTGAATACTGCATTCCGTCATCTGATGAATGGTGCAGATCTGATCGCACTGGAGAAGGACCGGTACTGGATGGCACCGGGGGGTCTTTGTCTCTCTGCAGGTCCCTTTGTTCAGGCCCTTGAATTCGCAACCGGCAAAACAGCGACAACCGTGGGAAAACCCTCAAAAACGTTCTTCGAACTTGCCCTCCGCGAAATGGGACTTCGTGCCGATCAGGTAGCAATGATCGGCGATGATATTCTTACCGATATTGGCGGGGCTGGAACTATAGGCATGCAGGGCATTCTTGTCCGGACAGGAAAATACCGGAAAGACGCAGCGGACAACGCGGTGATCAAACCCGCCTGCATTATTGACTCCATTGCTCAGTTACAGGATATTTTGTAATGCATCAGACACGCAATACCATTATAGAGATGAATAATGCATAACCGGTTTCTAAAACTTATTGGCACATTTTTATTCATAATTATCCTGGCATTATCAACAGTGCTGATAAGCGCAGTTTTTTTTCCCAAAGAAGCGGTAATTGTGCCTCATATTACTCCTGATCTCACCCGTCTCCAGTCATCCCCGGTCATTATTTCCCATCAATTCCCGTTTGAAAAAACCACGATCAACCTGACATTTCCCGTCAATGTCTCGGTTTACGAAGGTGCAAAACAGGCAGATAAGGCTACAACGGTGTACGGCAACATCTCCGAAACGATATGGCTTTCGCAAAGTTATCGTGCAATGATACAGGATCCGGCACAGGATAGCACCTATACAGCACTTCTCGCAGCAGCTGACAAAATCAGGCTCCGGCAAAAACTTTCCGATGACGAATATCTCGAACTCATCACAGTCTATATCCAGTCACTGCGGTATGAAACCCGGGAGCAGAACCCGGTAAAATTCCCGGTGGAGACTGTTGTTGACAATGCAGGGGACTGTGATGACAAGAGCCTGCTGTTAGCCGGGCTGTTGTCACGGGAAGGATATCCGGTTGCCCTGCTCCTGTTTGGTCCTGAATCACATATGGCAGTAGGAGTGGGTTCAGACGATTATCATTACAAAAACACCGGGTATGCATTTGTAGAAACAACCAATTACTCATTTATCGGGGTGCCGACCGATAAACTCGGAGGAAACCTGACCCTGTACTCAGATCCTGTCATTATCCCCATCAGCAATGGTACGAAACTCTTTAGTTCCGGGAATAAGACGACATATATTTACGACATGTATGTGCTATCCGATCAAAAAGTAAAGGAACTTGAACCGCAGGTAAAAAGCATAGGGTCTGACCTTACGTCCCAACAGGAAAAAATTGCACAACTCGAATCACAAATCCAGGAGATACGAAATACCGGAAATAGTGGCAGTTATAATGCACAGGTAGCTGTTCATAATACTCTTGTCTCAGACTACAATACCCAGTTGAACACTTACAGGAAGCTCTTTGCCCGATACCAAAATTATGCCCTCATTCACAATTATATCCTTGAGCATATGTACGACAGGAAAGGCGTGTTTGAATATGTAAAAAAGAACATGCCGGTGTGACGGGATTCGTACTTACTTATTCTTTTTCATGGGTCCATTACCATAATCGACGGCAGGGGGTATTCTGGTGAAGACGGTACTCCATTTTCC
>JAPKXT010000097.1 GCA_026394695.1 Methanoregula sp. | reverse complement strand
TGTCCACGAAAAACTGTACCAGTCCACGGACGTCTCGAAGATCAACCTTGACAATTATATCCGGTTCCTTGGCGACAACCTGTTACAGTTCTTCGGCATGAAAGGAAAGGGTATCACGTTCACTACGGATATCCGGGATATCTCCCTCGCTATCGACACCGCCATCCCCGTCGGGCTGATGATGAATGAACTGATTTCAAACTCGTTAAAATATGCGTTTCCCAAGGGGAGAAAAGGGGATATTTCCGTTGCGATCCACCGGCAGGATCACGCGCTCACCATCCTGTTTAAGGACAACGGCGTCGGTATTCCGGCAGATTTCGACTGGCAGAACGCCAAGTCGCTCGGGTTCCGGCTGGTGATCTCTCTTGTTGAACAGTTGCAGGGCACGATTGAACTGGACCGGGCAGCAGGGACGGCATTTACGATTGTCGTGAAGGAAAAACAATGAATCATAAATGAGTATCCGGTGTCCTCCATTGATTCATTTTTCCAGAGTATTGTGAGAACGAGAACGAATTTTTTATAAAAAAGTTTCTTCCATCAGTCCTGCATTTGTACGACTGATGCCCCCGGGAGCGTCTTAATAGTATCTCCCTTAAGCATTTCTACAGAGCCGAAGTAAGTATGATTCGTGGTCGTAGAGTGGTATTTGGAGTGGGGGGTCTGTAAAATCTCCACATTTGAACACCCGCAAGCCTCCCCGGGTCCCGCAGGCATCCAATACAAGACCCGACAGGAATTCAATTTATTTAATAAAATGAAAAAATTGTTTCAAAAAATATAATATCTCATGTGTTAACAGATACACAAAGAAATTTACTCCTGACAGAAGACATATTACCTTCATTATTTTTCATTCAGGTGTAAAGTATTCTTCGAATTGTCCGAAAGGTCAATTATTTGTGAGGATATCACTGATGCCCAGCGGGAGCGGCAATAGCAAACAGGATGAAATTATCAGTGCGGTGAAAAACCTATGATCTCAGCTCTCTGTGTCGATGATGAACAGGTATTACTGGATTTATATAAGCTTTTTCTCGAACAGTCAGGGGAGATACAGGTAGATACCGCAGATTCAGTAAAAATGGCTGTTGGAAAGCTAAAAAAAATCCGGTATGATGTAATTGTCTCTGATTACTCCATGCCTGAATATGATGGCGTTGCTTTTCTCAAATGCATCCTTCCCACGTATGGTGATATACCTTTCATACTTTTTACCGGAAGGGGATCCGAGGATACTGTGATCGAGGCGTTGAATAACGGGGCCCGGTTTTATGTACAAAAGGGAGAGGACCCAAAGGAGCAATTCGCTGATCTAATCCATAAGATCAAACAAGCAGTAGGACTCAAGGAAGTGGAGGATGCCCTTCGTACCTCCGAACTACGCTATCGCAAGCTCTTTGAAACAGCGAATGACGGGATACTTCTCCTTGATGCAGAAACAGGGGAGATCTTGAATGCAAATCCGTCACTTATAAACTTGACCGGGTCCTCCCTTGAGGAATTACTGGGAAAACATCTTTGGGATATCGGGGTCTTCAAAGACGTTGACCTCGTAAAAAAAGCGTTTCTTAAACTTCGGACGGAAAAAAACATCCGGTATGAAGATTTACCGCTCATGACAAAAAATGGTCAGGAGATTGTTGTCGAGTTTGTGAGTAACGTCTATACTGTTGATCATGCGGATGTGATCCAGTGCAACATCCGTGACATCACCGAGCGCAAGCGGGTAGAGGAAGCATTGCGGGTTGTCCAGGAAAAATATACAAAAGCGTTTCTTTCAGCCCCCGATGCGATCACGATCAGCGAACTGGATTCCGGGCGATTCGTTGAAGTAAACGAAGCAGCAATGGCAATCTTCGGGTACTCCCGTGAAGAGTTGATCGGGAAAAGTGCATGTGAACTCGGTATCTGGCTGAAAAAAGAAGACCGGGATACGTTCATCGACCAGATAAGGGAGCATGGCAGTGTACGCCAATACGAGATAGTAGAGCGACGCAAATCCGGTGAACTATATACTGCATCGGTAACTGCCGATACAATTATCATTGGCAACCTCAGGTATCTC
The DNA here is from genome assembly GCA_026394695.1 of Methanoregula sp. Classification (GTDB taxonomy): domain Archaea; phylum Halobacteriota; class Methanomicrobia; order Methanomicrobiales; family Methanospirillaceae; genus Methanoregula. The sequence goes on along the minus strand of JAPKXT010000097.1, from coordinate 2,385 downwards.
ATCACTATCGTCCGGGATATCTCAGACCTTAAACGCACGGAAGTGCGGCTCAAACATTTTAACGAGGAGCTGGAGAAAGGGATTGCGGATCGCACCGGGAAACTCAACGCTTTGCTTGAAGAGAAAGTGTTCCTGCTCCGTGAAGTCCATCACCGGGTCAAGAACAACCTCCAGATTGTGATGAGTCTCATCAGACTCCAGTCCAGGACTATAAAAGACCCGCAGTTCCTGGATACCATGGGAGAGTTCCAGAATCGCATCATGGCGATGGCACATGTCCACGGGAGGATGTACCATGCCGAGGACATCTCCAGGATCGACCTGTCTGAAATCGTCACATTTCTGGGAACGAGCCTTTTCACGTCCTATAATGTCGATCCTCAGCATATCCGGTTGAACGTCGAAATGAAAGACCTACAGATTACCATAGACACTGCAATCCCCATCAGCCTTATCATCAACGAACTCGTCTCAAACTCAATAAAGCACGCGTTTCCCAAAGGTACAACGGGGGAGATCACCATTGCAGGACGCCGGGAAGGTGATACCCTTATACTCTCCTTCAAGGACACGGGAATTGGGATGCCGGAAGACCTTGACTGGATGAGAAGTACACATTCGCTTGGACTCCGGTTGGTGTTGAGCCTGGTGGAACAGCTGAATGGCACTATTGAACTTGACCGGACAACAGGAACCGCGTTCAAAATCGTCGTAAAGGAAAAACAATGAACCGGAAATAAGCATCCGCCGCGTCCCATCGAATTATATCCCCCTTCTGGTGGCTTATCTCAATGATAGTGGTCATTCCTATATGGCAATCGAAAAAAAGGCTGTTTTGTGTCTCTCATAAAAATGGAATGTACATGAATTATTGATAAACAGATTATATTACAGGATTTAATCATGATAACATACTCGTAATTGTAGTAAAATGATAAAGTTAACCTGCAACGCAACTTTACTTTTCTTAACATCAGGAGATCTAATATAAATTGCCGACCCATTGTACGGTGATGAAACAGATCGCCCTGTACGGTAAGGGAGGCATAGGAAAATCAACCACTTCTGCCAACCTGTCCGCTGCACTTGCCGGTATGGGGCTTGACATCCTGCAGATCGGGTGCGATCCCAAACGGGACAGCACGCGGATGCTGATGCACGGAAACTTTATTCCAACCGTCATGGATCTTGTCCGGGTGCGGGGCGAAGCACCGATTACCCTGTCGGAGGTCGAGTTTACCGGGTTTAACGGTGTCCGCTGTGTGGAAGCAGGAGGACCTGAGCCTGGTGTCGGGTGTGCCGGGCGGGGCATTATTGCCACGTTCCAGCTGCTCGAGAAATTCGGTGCCCTGAAAGGCGATGTCATTGTATACGATGTGCTCGGTGATGTGGTGTGCGGGGGATTTGCCATGCCGATGCGGGAGGGTTATGCGCAGGATATCTACCTCGTCACCTCCGGCGAACTGATGTCGCTGTATGCAGCCAATAATATCTGCAAAGCGATCAAGCGGCTCTCATCCCGCCAGAAGAGTACCTGCCGGCTTGCAGGAGTCATATGCAATGCCAAGAACCAGCCTAATGAAGAAGCGCTCGTCGCTGAGTTTGCCCAGCGGGTGAACAGCTCGCTTATCCAGTTTATTCCCCGTGACCGCGTAGTGCAGCTTGCAGAGCTCAACCGGAAAACCGTGATCGAGTACGAGCCTGCCTCTGCACAGGCGGAATGTTACCGCACCCTTGCCGCACGCGTGATGGAAAATACGCATTTTACTATCCCGACCCCGATAGAGATTGATGAGCTTGAATCCCTTGCCTATTCATACATCTAGATTCGGGGGGTGCACGCTCACCGGGGCACTCTCGGTGACTACCCAGGTTAAGGATACGGTTACTATCGTCCATGGGCCAAAAGGGTGCACCCATCATAACTTCTCGCTCCTGCATGCCACCGGACTCGATAACGACCGGGTCACTTTCCCGGATTTGATCTCTACGGGACTTTCTGAAAGCGATATTATTTTTGGCGGTGAGGGGGCACTTGAACAGACCCTTGATGCAGTTGCAGGGCGGCATATCGGTGGAATTTTTGTGCTTTCGACCTGCATTATCGATACCATTGGCGATGATGTCGCGGCAGTCTGCAGCAGGCACTATAACGTGCCCGTGATACCTGTTCCCACCGCGGGATTTCTCGGGGGCACGTTTCAGAATGGCGTGAATAATGCACTCATTGCCATCGCAGATACCGCAGAACCCTGCAAAATGGTCAGGGGCGCAAATATTATCGGTGAGAAAAATCTCGAGTATGAAGTGGACGAGAACTATGCAGAGGTAACCCGGTTGCTATCAGCACTGGAGATACCGGTAAATCTGCGGTTCCTGCGTGAT